>QIDP01000002.1 GCA_003229375.1 Nitrospirota bacterium | reverse complement strand
CTATCCTCTCTGCCATCTTCAGATCCGCCTCACTATCCACATAGACATGGCAAAGCCCCTTATCATGCTTTATCACAGGGATAGTGGAATGTTCTACAACATTCCTTATAAGACCGTGTCCTCCCCTTGGTATGATTAGATCTATAAAGGTGTCCATCTTCAACATCTCATTTACAATACTTCTATCTGTTATATCTATCAATTGTATACTACTAGTGGGTATCTCTGCTGAATTACCTGCCTCCTGCCTCTATCAGAATATCTGCAATAGCTATATTCGAATTGATAGATTCAGACCCTCCCCTAAGTATTACTGCGTTTCCGGACTTCAGACAGAGTGATGCAGCATCTACAGTGACATTGGGACGGGATTCATATATTATTCCGATTACCCCTATAGGGACTCGAATCTTACCTATCTGGAGATTATTGGGTCTTCTCCACATCCTGATAACCTCCCCTACAGGATCAGGGAGAAGTGCAACCTCTCTCAATCCTTCAGCCATTGCACCTATGCGGGATGGGTTCAGGGTGAGTCTGTCTATCATCGCAGATGACAGTCCTTTTTCTCTGGCATAGTTAATATCCTTTTCATTGGCATTCAAGAGGAGATCGGTTTTCTCCTCAAGGGACCTTGCCATCTCAATAAGGGCATCGTTCTTGATCTTAGTTGAAAGGTTTGCAAGCCCTCTTGATGCAGTTTTTGCTCTCCGGGCTATATAAAGAATTTTCTCTTTCATCTCTTTACCTCCCTATTCATGAGTTATCAGTACCAGATCATCCCTGTGTATTACCTCATCATAATACTTAAATCCCAATATATTCTCTATATCTGATGTGTGTTTCCCCTTTATCTTCATCATATCCCATGAACTGTAATTAATAAGTCCACGGGCAAATTCCCTATCCTCTTTATCCAGGCATCTAATCGAATCTCCGCTTTCAAAATCCCCCCCAACCTCAAGAACGCCCGAAGGTAACAGGCTCTTGCCATTGGATATAATGGCCTTTTTGGCACCATCATCAACCTTTATATGCCCTGCTGGTTTCAGCGTATAGGCTATCCAATTCTTACGGCTCCTTAGCCGATCTTCTGCTGGAAGAAATAATGTGCCGATATCCTTACCATTAAGGATATTCTTTATCACACCTTTCTTCTTCCCGTTAACAATAATCATAGGTATGCCTGAAGATGTCACCATCCTTGCCGCCTCTATCTTGGTAGACATCCCCCCAACGCCTGTAAGGGAGAGAGTGCCACCAGCAATCCTCCTGATCTCCGGTGTTATCTTATCTATAATGGGAATCAGCTTTGCTGATCTGTTAATAGATGGATCGTCATTATAAAGACCATTGATATCTGAAAGGATGATAAGAATATCTGCACTAACAAGATTTGCTACCATAGCTGATAGGGTATCATTGTCTCCAACCTTTATCTCCTGGACGGCTACTGTGTCATTCTCATTTATTATAGGTATTATACAGTATGATAAAAGTGTGGATAGGGTATTTCGTGCATTAAGATACCTAATCCTATTGCTTAAGTCATCATGGGTGAGGAGTATCTGTGCTACCTTCTGTTTTTCCCTCCTGAAATATCTCTCATAAGTACCTATCAAATGACTCTGACCAACAGAGGCTACTGCCTGCTTCTGGGGTATACTTTTAGGTATCTCTTTCAGTTTTAATGCCTTTATCCCCGCAGCAATTGCCCCGGATGATACAATGATAATCTCAAACCCTGCTCTCTTCAAATCCGAAATCTGTTGGACTATCTCCTCAATAATAGAAGTATCAAGCCCCTCACTACGGGGCGAGGTAAGCACTGCGCTCCCGATCTTGATAACGATTCGTTTTACACCTTTGAGTATATCGCTTCTAAGCCTTTTCAGGGCATGGGGTACAGGGCATGGAGCATGGAGCTTTTCCACTTTCCCCACTTTGCCCTTTGCCCCTTGCCCTTTGCCTTTCACCTTACACCTTTCACCTTACTTAGCATCTCCATGATATAATCAAGTAAAGGTTTAATCCCTTCACCTGTAACAGCTGATATGGGAAATATCTTATGATTAAGTTTACCGAGAGAGGTCTTGTATTGATTGAACCTTTCCATGGCCTGAGGAAGATCTATCTTGTTAGCAGCTATAACCTGGGGTCTTGACGCCAATTCTTTATTAAAGTGATACAATTCCTGATTTAGTGTACTGAAATCTGAGATAGGATCCCGTTTTTTATCCCCTGCTGACATATCAATTACATGAAGGAGTAGTTTGGTCCTCTCTATATGTCTTAAAAAACGTGTCCCAAGTCCCTTTCCTTTATGTGCACCTTCAATGAGCCCGGGTATATCTGCAGCTACAAAGCTCTGAAACTCTCCCGTGCTTACCATCCCAAGATTAGGAACAAGGGTCGTAAATGGGTAGTCTGCTATTTTGGGCCGTGCACTTGATATCTTACAGATAAGAGTCGATTTTCCCGCATTTGGATATC
Source organism: Nitrospirota bacterium (assembly GCA_003229375.1). Taxonomy (GTDB): domain Bacteria; phylum Nitrospinota; class Nitrospinia; order SZUA-224; family SZUA-224; genus SZUA-224. Next base: position 10,366 of record QIDP01000002.1, on the reverse strand, counting down.
CTATGATCCCAACATCGGCTAAAATCTTCAGTTCCAACCGTAACCAACATTCTTCACCAGCCAAACCATCCTCAGCATACCTGGGAGCTCTGTTGATAGAGGATTTAAATCTTGCGTTTCCTCTTCCCCCTTTTCCACCCTTTACTACAACAACCTCCTGCTGATCCTCAACTAAATCCGCTAATATTTCTGAACCCTCAACCTTTTTTACAATAGTCCCAACCGGAATTTTTATTATATAGTTATTCCCCCTACGTCCATGTCTATCACTTCCCCGCCCATGAACACCCCTATCTGCAAAATAATGCTGCTGATATCTAAGATCCAGGAGGGTATTAAGATTGATATCGGCTCTGATTATAATATCTCCCCCATTACCCCCATCGCCTCCGTTTGGTCCACCCCGTGGAATATATTTTTCACGGCGAAAGCTTACACAGCCATTTCCCCCATCTCCGGCCTTTACATAAATCTTTACCTCATCAATAAACATCTTTTTAAGTGCCTAAAGTGATCTAAAGTGCCTAAAGTGATCTAAAGTTGTGGATAAAAATAATTGTAACCGCTCACGGTTTGAAATTGGAAATTGGAAATTTTTAAACCTCTAATTCGTAAACTCTTTTCATTTTTTTCTAATTTCAAATTTCAGTGTTCTGTGAACTGTTACGAATTTTTCAATAACTTTAGTTCACTTTAGCTCACTTTAGGCACTTTAGATCACTTACTTTAAAACACTTATCTGCCTCCTGTCTCTCCCTTTTTTCTCGAATTTTACTATACCATCAATTTTTGCAAAAAGAGTGTAGTCTCCACCCATACCAACATTCAGACCGGGGTTAAACCTTGTCCCTCTCTGGCGAACAAGTATACTCCCCGCAGTAACCCTCTGACCACCGAACCGCTTAACACCCAGTCTCTTCCCTATACTATCCCTTCCATTAGATGTACTTCCCTGTCCCTTTTTATGTGCCATGCTTTAATCTCCTATTGCGGTTATCTTTACTTCAGTAAAAGATTGTCTATGACCCTGTTTTTTCCTGTAATTCTTCCGCCTTTTGTGCTTAAAAACAATGATTTTATTTCCACGGCCGTGTCTTGTTATCTTGGTGACTATCCGTGCATTATCCACTACAGGATTACCTATGCGGACATCATCTCCACTACCAACCATCAGGACATTATCCAATATTATCTCATCTCCAACCTCACCCGTGAGCTTTTCAATGCGGATTATATCTCCTTTTGAAACCCTGTACTGCTTTCCCCCGGTTTTAATAACAGCAAACATATCTTTAGTCTCCTTTCTTTTCTCTGAAAATCCCCCACTCCCCCTTTTCCAAAGGGAAAAAATTACGTCCCCCTTCTTTAATAAAGGGGAGTTAGAAGAAATTAGATTCTCATTTCCCTTTGTGCCGTTAGCGGCATAAATATTTCTTTTAGGCTAATTATAGCATATCTCTCTGATTTTTCAAAAAAATGTTTTTAAAAAGGGTAAAAGATGAAAGGTAAGATGTAAAGTTATTGTTTCTCGGTCCCTAAGCAAATTCATCAGGGACCCTTCTTAAGTAGGGGATAAATCTCTCCTTCTCTACAGACTTTTCATAAGCCTCTTCAGGATCAATCCATTTCTTCTGAAGCAAATCGAGTATTGCATCATCCAACGACTGCATCCCATATTTCTTTCCGGTCTGTATGACAGATTGTAACTGATATGTCTTGTTCTCTCTGACAAGATTTGCAGTAGCAGGGGTGACAACCAGTATCTCTAGCGCCGCACATCTACCACCCTTCCTGTTCTTAAAAAGGCTTTGAGCTACAACCCCTCTAAGTGACTCTGACAGGGTAGTACGGATCTGGGCCTGCTGATTTGCCGGAAATACATCTATAACCCGGTCAACTGTTTTGGAGGCACTTTGGGTATGGAGTGTTGCAAAGACGAGATGTCCTGTTGTTGCCGCCTCCAATGCCAGTGAAATAGTCTCAAGATCTCTCATCTCCCCTACCATTATGATATCAGGATCTTCACGTAATGCGCCTCTCAATGCCGCAGCAAATGACCTCGTATGCGTCCCTATCTCTCTGTGGTTTACCATGCATCCCTTATTCTTATGGACAAATTCTACAGGGTCCTCAATAGTAATAATGTGCTCCTTTCGATGTGTGTTTATATGGTCTATTATGGCAGCCAGAGTAGTAGATTTTCCACTCCCGGTAGGTCCTGTTACCAGAACCAATCCCTTTTGAAGCATGGCTAATTTCAGAAGCACGGGTGGGAGACCAAGCTGCTCTATGGTTAATATCTCACTAGGAATCTCCCGGAACACCGCACCTACCCCCCACTTTTGCTGAAAAAAATTCGCTCTATATCGAGCCAATCCCGGTATTTCATAGGCAAAATCTACGTCACCTGTCTCCTCAAAGACCTTTATCTTATCCTCCGGTGCAATCTCATATAGTATCGTCTTTAACTCATCATTCCCTAATACCTTATATTTCACCCTCTCCATGTCACCTCTGATACGTATTATAGGTTGCGAGCCAGCCACTAAATGAAGGTCAGAAGCGCCTTGCTCATTCATCAACTTAAAAAACGCATCTATCTTTGCCATCTCTCTCTTCTCCTATTCTTCCTGAGCAATCTCTTCCCGTGTAAGCACAAAATTCCGCACTACATTATAATCAGTAAGAGGAGGAGTTATCTCCTTCCCGTTTAGTCTCAAATGTGTCCCCTTCTTATTTCCTATGGTTATAACAAATTTTTCCTCGGCCTTCATATCTTCCATACCTCCCTTGGGAAGTATAAAATCCCTTACCTGTGCATCATCTATCTCTATCCTGAACCATGCATCTTCCAGAGCAATAACGGTTAATATCATCATATCCTTTTTAGTCACATCCTCAATCTCATACCTCTCTCCCTCTTTCTCTGCAGGAACTGTCTTTTCTGCTATTATTCCTCTCTCACTTGCTAACAATTGTTCATTACTAACATTCTTATGTTCCTCATCCCCTCCTATAGCATAGAAGATAATACCAATAAATATGATAACACCTGCTAATATAATAACAGACAATTTACACGGTGATCTCTTCTTCCAGTCTCCCTTTATAAGAAAATCAACCTTTTTCTCACCTTCTTCTTTTTCTTTATTCTTCTTACGGTCAATCCATTCCTCATAGGCAAGTATCACCTCATTAGAATCAGTACCAATACACTTTGCATAGGCACGTATAAAACCTTTAACAAAGACCTCGGCAGGCAGGTCGCTATAATCGTCATTCTCTAAAGCAACAAGGAACCTGACGCTTATATTGGTCGCATTCGCGATTTCTTCTAATGTTACCCCTCTTAATTCCCTCTCCCTCTTTAGATATTCCCCAAAGGAATCCATTTGCTATCTTCCTATAAGATCGAGATATTTTTTTGATGTGGCTGCCATCTTGCTATCTGGTGCCAGATTAATTACCTTATTGAATTCCTCTATGGCCATTTCTATGTTATTCCTTTTGAGATAAAGGAGTCCCAATTGATTATGAGCCATGACAAATTCAGGGGAGAGTTCAATCGCCCTTTTATACTCTTTGATAGATAGATCAAACTTACCCATTCCAAAATAGGCAAGTCCTAAATTATAATGGGCTATTGGATAGTCATCTTTGTAGCGTAAAGCAAGGCTCAATTCCTCTTCAGCTTTTTTATGCTCCCCCTTTTCATAATATGCCCAACCAATTGCATTATGAACATAATGTAAAGGGATATTCTGATAATTCAATAATTTTTGGAATATCTCAATCGCTTTATCTCGCTTTTTCAATTCCATACATACATATCCAAGCATGGAGTAGGCCTCTACAAACTCTGGATCTAAGGTTAATGCATTATTAAACGCCTTTTCAGCCATAAGGAATTCTCGCTCCACTACATATGTCCTACCCAATGCATTGTGTATCTTTGGATCGTCAGGAGATAACTTGACAGCCTTCAGCAACTCCCTCCTGGCAAGGGGAATATCATTATCATCCATATAGGCAAGCCCTAACCTATACTTGCTCTCAGCTATCAGTCTGTCATTGATCTCCTTCTTATTCCCGGCGCATCCCCAGTAAGTTAAAATGATCGCTATTAATAAAGAAGTAATATCTTTTCTTAATAACATTTTATTAAACCTCCCCAACACCTTCAACGTGTTATAATTTTTGTTTTTTATTTTAAATATAACAGATAATTATTCAAAATACAACATAGCTTCACCACCAGAGACGCGGCTTGTTTATAAGTACCTAAAGTGAGCTAACGTTAAAAGATTATATTCCATGAACTTTAGATCACTTTAGGCACTATATAATAGTAGTAGTAATACCTTATAAATGATTATAGCTAAAATTGCTGTAAATGGGAGTGTAATAAACCAGGAAGATATGATACTCTTTATGATATTAAAGTTCAGAGCAACCATTCCCCTTGCCAGCCCTACGCCAATCACGGACCCGACCAGGGTATGAGTTGTGGAGATAGGAAGACCTAATTTCGAACATATCAGGACAGTAGTAGCAGTTCCAAATTCTGCGGAAAAGCCCCTTGAAGGCGTAATCTCAGTGATCTTCTTTCCTATTGTATCTATAACCTTATAACCCCAGGTAGATATCCCGAGTGCAATTCCAACACCACCAAGCGCCAGGATCCATATAGGGGTTTCGACCTTTGTTAACACCATATGAGTCTTGGTAATAGAGACAATAGCAGCTAATGGACCCACAGAATTTGCAACATCATTTGACCCATGGGCAAATGCAACAAAGCAGGCTGTTATTACCTGCAGATAACTGAAGACATTCTCTGCCATACGTAGCTCATCATGCAGCTCTCTCTGAGAATCATCTATTCGCCCAATCAGATGTTTGGAGGTAAAGGCAGCTATGATTCCCACTATTATTGAGATAATAAGAGATAGTGATAAAGGGAGATCCAGTTGTATATTTTTTAACCCTTTGTAAATTAAGGAGAAAAATAGTATCACTGCAACAAGAAAAACCAGGTAAGGAGAGACCTTTTTTGCTGTCTTGAGTGGATGGCGAGAATAAAGTATCTTCTTTTTTATAAAGGAGAACATGACAAAGGAGATCATTCCTCCCATAAGGGGTGATACAACCCAACTAACAGCAATCAGTATTACCTTTGACCAGTTAATAGAGGCGGCCCCACCTGCTATAAAACCGAATCCTAATACTGCACCTACTATGGAGTGAGTGGTAGAGACAGGCAGACCCGTGAATGTAGCGATCTGAAGCCATATCCCTGCTGCCATGAGTGCGGCAAGCATCCCATACATCAGTAGATCAGGATTATCGATAAAAGGGGTTATATCTATTATTCCCTTTTTTATGGTATCTGTAACATGTCCTCCTACCAGAACAGCGCCGGCAAAATTACAGATACTTGCAGCAATTACAGCCTGCCTCAGCGTGAGTGCCTTTGAGCCAACTGATGTCCCCATTGAATTGGCAACATCATTGGCACCGATATTCCACGCCATATACAGCCCGACACATATGGCTATGATTAATATTAGTGATTCTGAACTCAATTATCTCCTTTTACTTCGACATAAACATTCTCAACATTTTACTAAGCTTCTCAGCAGCATTGGCTACATCACCCAATGTGCCGAATATCTTCATCCACATGTAGACCGCCACAGGCTCAAGATCATTCTCTAAGGAGAATAGTTTCTGAGCCAATTTAAATTGTTTCTTATCTGCCTCCCATTCCAGTGTCCCGATATTGTCTACCATCTCCATCACCTTATCCTTCTCAGGTCCGCCAAAAGAGGCCTCAAGGAGCTTATCAATCTCATAAATGACCCTGACAGCTTCATAAGCGACGTCAAGAACCTTTTCTATAAATTTTTCCAGATCACGTTTCATCGCATCCGGAACAGTCATCTTTCTTATCCGTAACAGCACAGCTATATCCTCTATATTATCTGCGATGGAATCCTGAGCAGAGAGGAGATTTAGTATATCCCGCCGGTCAACAGGGAGAAAAAGTCCGCTGGGAAGGCCATCTCTAATTTTTTTCTTTATCTCATCTGCCTTATGCTCTAACCTCATTATCTCTTTGGAGATACTCTTTACCTTCACCTGATCATTGTTATAAAGGGCATCAAAAAGCGGCTTTATACGGTCGAGACATTCCTTCACTTCAGACATATGGCTTTGCAAGGCTTTAAAAGGTGATTTACCGAATAGCTTTGAAATAGTACGCATAATGATTTCTCCTTTATTATAAGTAATATAAAGTGCCTATATCTGTAACTACTCAGGTTGTTTAGGCTGTAGTCTGTTAGGACTGCGCAAAGAACGAATCAAGGCTCCCAAAACGCTCTGAGCTTTGTATGCTCCCAAAACGCTCTGAGCTTTGTATGATCTCGCATATTTCTTCCTCACTATTCAGCTAAATACCTATAGACTATCCACCTGAGTAGTTACCCTTTATCCTTCTATAAATATACTTTAAATGTCAAATATAAATTCTTTATGGTAACTATAACATAACAGGTAACGGTTTATCTTATTTAGTGTCTGATCGAAAACCTGTGTTTGAACCAAAACTATATTTCCTGATATATACTGTAGTCTATATCAGGAAATATATTGTCTCTCAACTCAACCTCTTTTAACCAATCCAGGGCAATAGAATCGTTCATAATATCATTATATAGCCGCGTAAACCTCACAAGGTGTGTGTTTATCCTCTTATGGGCATACTCTACAGCAGTCCTTGTCTTCATGATAAATATCCAGTCACTGCTCTGTGCCAGAAGGAGTTCTCTAGCAGCCTGATTTAATGCCCTGCGATATAATTTATTATTATCTATATCAGAAAATCTGGTTACCAGCTCGATCATCCTCTCCTGGGCAATATGTAAATGGCGATAGACCCAGTCATTGCTTCCTTCTATCCATACCTCATTGTAACCTTTGTATCCCCAGCTTGATGCCGAAGGCATTGATATCTGGTTTACAGGATATCTTTCAAGATATTCAGATGGGGTAATGAGCTCTATTGTCTTCTGATCAGAAGCTATCTTACGCATAAGAAAATCTATCCACTGCGGTCCTTCAAACCACCAATGTCCAAATAGCTCTGCATCATAAGGTGCTACGACTATGGGCCTTCTATTCATATGAAATGAAAGATATTCTATTTGTTTCTTCCTGTTGAATATAAAATTACCTGCATGAGTGGCCGCCTTCTCCCTTGCCCATTCAGGTACATATGGTTGTTTATCCTCTGTGTCACCTGTTATACGGTAATACTTTATCCCTGTATTGATCCTGAATCCATCTTTGTGTATGTATGGTTTTATATAATCATATTCTAACTCATACCCTATATCTTTATAAAATTCACGATAATCAGGATCACCCGGATATCCCTCCTTTGAACTCCAGACTTGTTTTGAGGATTCGTAATCACGGCCAAACGCCGCCACACCAGACGGACAGTATACAGGGGCATAGACACCATACTTTGGTCTGGGATCGCCATTTGATATCCCGTGCGTATCAAGAAAAAAGTATCTTATGCCTGCCTCCCTTAAGACTTCATCAATACCTGGATAAAATCCGCACTCAGGAAGCCACATACCCGCTGGTTTTATCCCAAAGGTCTTCTTATAATGATCCACAGCTATTTTTATCTGGGTCCTGACAGCAGAAGGGTGAATTCCCAATAACGGCAGATATCCATGTGTAGCGCACGAGGTTAATATCTCTAACTTTTTTAGATTCTGGAACTTTTTAAATGCAGATACCAGATCTTTCTTATATTTATTTACAAATAGCTCTCTTGCCTCCAAAAATCTTTGATGATACATCAGTGCAAGACGATGCAGCTCTCGCTTATACATCGTCCTCTCTATCTCTTTTTCTGCAAGTTCTATCAATCTATCCAGATGCCTTATATATCTGGATTGCAGGAGTGGATCCTGCAACATAGAGATCAAGGTAGGTGTAAGGGACATAGTGATCCTGTAATCTATTCCCTCATTTATGAAGCGGTCAAAAATATCTATAAGTGGTATATATGTCTCGGTAATCGCTTCATACAGCCAATTCTCTTCCAGAAAACTCTCGTGTTCCGGATGTCTGATATATGGCAGATGTGCATGAAACACCAGACATAAATAACCTTTGTGCATAGGAACTTAGCTCATAAAACTTCAACTAAAAAAACCCTTCTTCCTTCTCCTTTTTTTGTCCCTCTAAACTTCCACCAAATGATGAAAGAAAATCAGAAGATAAGCCACTTTCTTTTATGTCATTCCTTAATATTTGGGATTCACTTTTTTGGAAAACCTGCTCTGAAACATCTATATTTGATACTATGTTAGAGGCAGAGGGAATGCCTTCCGGAGTATTTTTTTTATCATAAACCGGTTCTTCCGGGAGAATAGGACCATGGAAGTAATTTTCTCTCATCGAGATCCACTTCTCTTCACGATTATCAGACATATCTGCTCGTGGGGTTTGAACAAAATTCGATCTGGCAAAAGAGAAAAAGTCTCCCTCTATAGTTAATATCCCTATCTCTGCACAATACGAGCTGTTGTCATTCCATAGGTTTATATACCAGGTGTTGTCTTCCTTTCCCACTTCTGTGTCAAACCAATAATTGGCGTTGGTGCCATCAAAATCTATATACTTTACATCATGGACACGTAGTATATATCTTGCCTTCTGCCATCTCTCCCCTGCCTTTGCCTTAATAGATTTGATAGTTTCCGGAGCTATCTCCCAGTATGCATGGAGCCAGTATGGATCTATTACCATGAGACATATCTTTGTCTTGCCATAATGGAAAGGGAGTTTTTCATTATCGATCTCTGTCCATTTAATATCTTTATGGAAAAAAAGATTATCTCTTTTAACATGCCCTCTTTTGTTAGTTATTTTTTTTTTCATAAATAAAACCACAGAGAACACAGAGATTTACTCTACTTAGAAAGTTGTCTTCTGACCTTCTCTAACAACTCCTTTGCAGGGGTAATACTCTCATACACCTTTGGAATCCATGAATCCCCCCAAAATAAGTAGCAGCTTGTCTGCGAACGTAATAACATATTATGTGCCTCTTTCAATGTATCCTCTATCGAAGATACATCCTTTTCTTTCTTTATCCTTTCTATCTCTTCAAGAGAGTGATGATATATCTTACTTATCTCCCATACCTCTTCCATGGCCTTACGTTGTGTCTCTGAGCCTGCCCACTGAGAAAGATCATATCCACTCGTTGATCCAACATTCCACGCCCCGGTGCGTACCTCTGCCCTGGTCCGGGGTCTATGTTCCCTTATATAGTCACTTATCAACTTAGGTCTTATACACATATCTTTATTTCTTGCTCTATCCATATATGGAGCAAAATAATGACCCCAGAACCCGGCACCCTCGTCGATCTGTCTAAACCACCCTCCATTTTCACCATCTGACCATGTAGTTACAAGACACGGTCTTTTAGCCTTACCTGTTTTATTTAATACCTCATTGTTGAACCATCCTGAATCAAGCCCGCTCTCCTGAGCATTACTTAAATCCCTGTCTCTGGGAATCACCACCATATCGGCCCCATCATACTGCACAAGGTGTGGCTGGTATATGATATCTTCCTTTTCTAATCTATCCTCTGGTTTAACATGAACGCTGTCTACTACTATATAATTATATCCGCTCTTCTTTAATGCAGGGATCATCTCCATACAGAATGCCATTTCCGGTGGCCAAAACCCTTCAGGCTCCTTTCCAAAGACATCTTTCATCTTGCCCCTTCCCCTATCCAGTTGTTCCTTCCAGTCATCTGTTGGTATAAGGGGAAATATCGGATGAAAATATCCCATACCTATAAGCTCAATATTATCAGCATTACTGTAGCCATCCAGCATCTCCGGAATATCCAGTATGTGCCGGTATTGATCTATTATCTCTTTATCTGTAAGTTGCTCTAAGAGAATCCCTGAAAATCCAACGTGAAAACGTGCTATATCTTCAAAGTATTTTGCATACTTGAGTGGTCTCTGATAACAAAGTATAATCTGTTTTGCCTCCCATTCATTTGTCTCGATGAGTAGTTTAAGGTTCTCCGGCGGCTGATGCATATGGAAGCCTAATGCATGGTATGCTGTATTTTCCATTTATACTAACTCCCTCCTTCGTGTTTAAGTTGAACTAACCCAAAATTGAACAATTAATAAAAATCAAAAAATAAAGGTAACTACTCAGGTTGTTTAGACTGTAGTCTGTTAGGACTGCGCAAAGAACGAATCAAGGCTCCCAACACTTTTTCAGACTCTACAAGTTTTAACTC
>QIDP01000101.1 GCA_003229375.1 Nitrospirota bacterium | reverse complement strand
CAGTTAAGACAACCAAAGTCAAAATAATTACATGTCTATAAATAGAAATTTTCATAAGCAATCACCTTTTTTATTTTTATAATAAACTAACAGCACATATATAGTAATCTACAACCTTTCTCCGCCAATAACAATCCTGGGTATTCTCAGAGTGGGCTGGGCATGAGAAACAGGCACTCCCTGTCCATCCTTTCCACAGGTGCCGATACCGAATCCAAGGTCATTCCCCACCATATCTATCTCTTTTAGTACAGCAGACCCATTTCCTGTTAATGTAGCTCCCCTAACCGCTTCTTTTATCTTCCCGTTTTCTATTATGTAGGCCTCGCTCACCTCAAAGACAAAATCACCATTTACAATATTCACCTCACCGCCACCCATTTTTTTTACAAAGAGTCCCTTTGGCGTTGTTTCAATAATCTCCTGAGGATCCGACCTCCCTGCCGTGATAAAGGTATTGGTCATCCTCGGTATTGGTCTGCATCTGTAAGACATCCTCCTGCCATTCCCTGTAGACGATACCCCTCCTTTCATAGCACTCAGCCGGTCATACATAAAACCTCTCAATACACCCTCCTCCACCAGTACTGTCCTTTCAGAGTACGTACCCTCATCATCGAATCTAAATGATCCTCGTTTGTTAGGGAGAGTGGCATCATCTTCAACTGTTATAAGAGGAGAGGCCACCATTTCTCCTGTCCTGCCGGAATATACCGAAAGCCCCTGCTGAATAAAATCCCCCTCAAGTCCATGACCCACAGCCTCATGTATCATGGTACCCCCTCCCTCGCTGGAGAGCACCACTGTCATCTCCCCGGCTGGCGCCCTCTCTGCCTCGAGCATCATAACCGCCCTGTGCGCTGCCTTTTTTGCCACCTCCTCTGCCGGCTCGGTATCAAAGAGTTCAAAACCGATAAATCCTCCTATTGATTCCTGACTACTCTGAATAATCCCTTTATCTGCAGCAACCACCTGAACCATAAATAATGTCCCTATCCTCTCATCCTCCACCTTCAGACCCTCTGAGTTCGCTATCAGGATATTTCTGGATCCATCAGAGTAAATGATCTTTGCCTGCCTGACCCTTTTATCAAACCCCCTTACTCCCTCATTTGTGTCCCTTACCAGACCGATCTTTTTACCCGTATCAATAGTATCAGGGGTAATAGAAATAACCATATCTATAATCGGTTTCCTTACATTCAGGTCAATCACAATACCACCAGGAATATCCTCTTCGTCAGGAGCCAGTCTAACCGCATTCCTCACTCTCCTTGCCAGGGCTGTAAGGTTCTCCTCTGTCAGATCATTTGTATAGGCATAAGCGCTCCTCATATCGAATATCACCCGTATGCCTGCCCCCACATCCCTCCCTGTAACTATTTCTTCTATCCTGTTGTCCTCACAGACAATAGAGGTAGTATGACTATTCTCTACAAATAGTTCAGCAAATTCCCCGCCGTTTAACAGGGACTCATGTAAAACCTTTTTGACAATCCTGTCATCTATCATCTTTTTTACACACCTTCATCCCTGACAATCCTCTATTGGTATCTCCTTTCTGAGCTCTGCCAGAAGCCTTTTCATATCTTCCACAAAAGAGGGAGAGATCAGAAATTCAACCAACCCCTCTTTAGAATCTATCGTCCTCATCACAGCCAGATTATCATACCCTTCAATTATTTCGTTAAGGTATGCGATATCTGACCTTCTAACCTTAGCTACCATACTTATTGAATCATTAAAAGGAGATTGTTTAATCAACATTGTGGGACTAATTATATACCATTTAGGTTTGATGTCAATAGCAACGCTTCTCAAATCGGATTTTGGGCTTCTGTATCTGCTCTGTATCAATATGAAGGGAAGAATTTTAAAATTTCCCTGACAGGAGTAATTTGTATGAAAAATGGGGGATGTCCAAGATTTTTTCATATTGACAAATAGTATGCTCTGACTTATCTTTATTGTAATAGGTCACCAGAGAGGACACTTTGTTTAATCTTATTATAATATCCATTTAAAAGCGTTGGAAATTATGGAGGTAAGCTATTATGAAAATAGGTGTGTTGACAGGCGGCGGAGATTGCCCCGGCCTTAATGCCGTAATCAGGGCAATAGTTGCTAAGGGGAGTAAATATGATTTTGATATACTATCTATAAGGAGCGGGTGGCAGGGAATGATCCAGGGAAAGATAGTGCCCATAACAACAGAGTCTATCTCCGGGATACTGCCAAGGGGCGGGACAATTATCGGGACATCAAGAACAAATCCATTCAAGAAAGAAGGGGATATCCGGAAGACGCTTGATAATTACAAAAGGTTTGGCATGGACGCCATAATCGCTATCGGTGGAGAAGACACCCTTGGTGTTGCCAATAAGCTCAGCAAAAAGGGAGTAAATGTTGTAGGGGTGCCGAAGACGATAGATAATGACCTGGGCTGTACTGATTATACCTTTGGCTTTGACACAGCGGTTACCATAGCAACAGAGGCTATAGACAGGCTGCATTCAACAGCAGAGTCTCATGACAGGATAATAGTACTCGAGGTTATGGGGAGACACACAGGATGGATTGCAACCATGGCCGGGTTGGCAGGCGGGGCTGATTGCATACTGATCCCTGAAAAACCCTTCAATATTGATGATATCTGCGGGCTTATAAAGAAACGACATGAAAGGGGCAAAAACTTCAGTATTATTGTTGTCGCAGAAGGGGTAAAGCCTCAAAAAGGAACAGATTTTGTTGTGCAGGATCAAGAGGTAGATGCCTTTGGTCATATAAGATTGGGAGGGATAAGCCATACAATAGCAAAGGCGATTGAGGGAAAGACAGGATACGAAACAAGAGTAACGATCCTCGGTCATATACAGAGAGGCGGGACACCAACCTCCTTTGACAGGATACTGGCAACAAGGTTTGGTGTGGCTGCTATTGAGCTTGTCAGGAAGGGTGAATTCGGAAAGATGGTGAGCCTGCAAGGAAATAAGATAGTAACCGTAGCACTTGAGGATGCTGTAGCAACATTAAAGACCGTTGACCTTTCACTATTTGAGATAGCAGAGGTATTCTTCGGATAAGAAGATGAGGTCAGCACCTTTAAAAATAATGGCTCTTCTCCCATTTTCTGCGGTGGTTATATATTTTATAATATCTTCTATAGCCTTTTTAGAATTTTTTTTCAAGCCGTTCAGCTACCCATACTTTAATTATTGACTGGCGAGGAACACCTAAACGTCTTGCTTCTTTATCTAATTGCTGTATCATCCATAAAGGGAAGTCTACATTAACCCTTTTCTGTTCTTGCTCCGGTCTTCTGGCTTTTGAAACATCAAGGTATTTGGAGATATCCTTGCCTTCATCAAATTTTTTATCAATGTCTTTAGCCTTCATATAATTCAACCTCCTCTAATTATGCCTATTGTCAATCATATTTATTTTAATTACCGGGTGGATCGAGGAGCTTCCATGTGTATCCCCATTGCCTCTGTTGCCTCTTTGAGGGTGGCTATGGCAATCTTTCGTGCCTTTTTGCTCCCTTGTGACAGGATCTCATATATCCTTTGAGGATTGGATTTTAGTTTGCACCGCTTTTCATATATTGGCTGCATCTTTTTGATAAGGTTTTTTGCAAGTATAATCTTGCAGTCCACACAACCTATCTTTGCTGTCCTGCACTGATCAGATATCTCTGATATATCGATTGCCGGGCTGTCGGTTGTTCCCCGGGATATCCCTTGCAATTTTTCTTGAGAGGGGGAAGGGGAATATACATTGTGAAGGGCAAAGACAGGGCATATCTCCGGATTACCCGGATCTGCTCGTCTTTCCCTCCGGGGGTCTGTTAACATCGATCTTACCTTCTTTTCTATCTCCTCAGGGGGATCTGATAGATATATGGCATTATTATAACTCTTGCTCATCTTCCTGCCATCTGTACCGGGAAGCTTAGGAGTCTCTGACAGTATCTCCTCGGGTTCCACAAAGACATCCTTTTTATAAATATAATTAAATCTCCTGACTATCTCCCTTGTCAGTTCCAGATGAGGCAGTTGATCTATGCCAACCGGTACACAGTTTGCCTTATAGAGAGCAATATCTGCTGTCTGCAGTACCGGATAACCGAGAAATCCATATGTGGTAAGGTCTCTATTCTTTATCTCCTCCTGTTTCTCTTTATATGTGGGATTTCTCTCCAGCCAGGGTACAGGGGTGATCATGGAAAGGAGGAGATGAAGGACAGCATGTTCAGGGATAAATGACTGGACAAAGATAGTGCTCTTTTCAGGATCTATCCCCACGCTGAGCCAATCGACTGCTATCTCAAATGTATTTCCCTTAATCTCATGTGTATCTTCATAGCATGTGCTAAGGGCATGCCAGTCGGCAATAAAGTAGAAGCATTCATACCCATCCTGAAGCTCCTTCCATTTGGCTAATGCCCCCAACAGATTTCCAAGATGAAGCCTCCCGGATGCCTGCATACCGCTCAGTACCCGTTTCTTTGTTTCCATAAAAATCCTCTTTCGTGTTTAAGTTAAATTAACCAGAAATCAAAAATTAAAGATAAAAAATCAAAATGACAGATTAAAAGTCAAAAATGAATAGAGAAACAAATGATTACCTTAATAGGCAAGGGATAATTTTTGCATTTTTTATCTTTAATTTTTGATTTACTTTTGAGTCGCTCAACTTCTTTTACGAAACAACCAAAATATTAATCCCTCCTGATCCCTGCCCCAGCGAACTGTTATCCTATCAGAAACAATCTTGTCAGGATGCCGATAATAGGCCAGATGATACGACTGAATATCCCCAGAGGATCAAAGAAAAGGATAAAGAAAAGCAAAAACATCCCTATCGGTTCTATCCTGGAATATGCAATTGCCTGTCTGTGGGGTAAGAGCCCTACCAGTATCCTCCCCCCATCCGCAGGAGGGATAGGGATAAGATTTATCACTGCCAATAATATATTAAGTTTAACACTGACAAGGAGCATCAATATGATCGGGACCATGATAGATACCCCCAGTCCCCCTCTGCTGAATAGCCCATGTAGGTCTACTATATACATCAGCAGCTCAGGGTTAATATAGAGTATTATGCGGAATATAATGGCGCTCACTCCGGCTATTAATATATTTGTTAAGGGGCCGGCCGCAGCAACCCATACCATATCCTCCTTGGGTTTCCTGAGGTTTGAAAAATTGACAGGCACAGGTTTGGCATAGGCAAATAAAAAGGGTGATCCTGTAAAGAGCAGTACGAGGGGGATGACAATCGTACCAAATATGTCTACATGGGCGATTGGATTAAGTGACAATCTCCCCATTTGTTTGGCTGTCGGATCGCCAAGCTTATAAGCTGCCCACCCATGTGCAATCTCATGAAGTACGATTGCCAATATAATGGGCAGGGCATTTATAGAAATTTGTTGTATGATAGAATCCATATTGTTACCTATGCTGTTTCTAAAAAATTCTCCTTCACAAACTCAAGTTCTTCTTTCTTGGTCATGAGACGGCCATTCAGTTTTGCCTCTTTTATGGCATCAAGAATCGACCTGAAGAGGGGACCGGGGGTGAGGCCTATCTCAATCAGGTCTTCCCCGCTTACATCTATCTCAACCGATTTCAGCTTTATCAAGTAAAGTGAGATATGCCTTCTGATCTTCTCCGCCTCTATCCCGGACATAAGGAATAGTAACACTTCTAGTGATAATGGATGTAATATCTTATATATCTGACTTGGGGTTAGATTGTGTCCTTCTGACAATTCTGCCATTGCCTTTTTTGCCATCTCCTTTCCATTGATCAATCTATTCGCATATCTTGCAGATATGGAGAGGTTAATGACTGCCTCTCTGAGTTCCTCAAGATTAAGTCTGTCAAACAGCCCCATGAGATAGATAAACCAGATCTCTACATTATCCTCGAGAAAGAGAAGATTATACCATGCCGTAACCTCAGCTATCTCCCTCAAGAGGTTATGGGTCTCATCTGTGAGGGAGACCAAAGGATGTATAAATCTTAAGAGGTCAAATTCAGACATCCTTTTGATCGATCTTAAAGGCTCCTTTTCCTTTAACATCTGGACAATTTCACCATACAACCTCGCACCGGAGAGACGGTTAAAGAGGCCCCTTTTAACCGCATTCTCCAAAAGCGTCTGTGTCTGCCTGCCAATGGTAAAATTGAACCTCTGTTCAAACCTTATCGCCCTGAATACCCTTGTGGGGTCCTCTACAAAACTGAGGTTATGGAGAACCCTGATCATTTTTTCCTTTAGATCCCTCTGACCACCAAAAAAATCTATCAGATTATTCGCATCCTTCCCATTCAGTTTTATAGCCAGTGCGTTTATGGTGAAGTCCCTGCGATACAGATCCATTTTAATAGAGCTGAGTTCCACAATCGGCAATGCTGCCGGGTATTTATAATATTCTGCCCTTGCTGTAGCTACATCCACCTTGAATCCATCAGCCAGGATCACAACTGCTGTGCCGAATTTTTCATGACTCCTTATTCTGCCTGAAAGTTCTTTTGCAATCTCACCTGCAAGCGCTATCCCATCACCTTCAACCACTATATCGATGTCTATATTCTCCAATCTCATAAGGATATCACGCACGAATCCACCAACAACATATACAGGATATCCCTTCTTATCTGCCGCATGGGCGATAACCTCAAATAGTTTCAGTATACGTTCCGGAAGTCTCTTAAGCATCAGATCTTTGACATTCTTTCTATAGGAGTACCTTGTCCCTGCATCACCCGGATGGAGTAGTCCGGGTTTCTTCAGCATATCACCATACAGTATGCGGAGCAGATCACCACGACTGACAATACCCACGATATCCCCTTCCTTATTATCGATCACAGGGACCAGCTTCTGCTTGTTCTCTATTATCAGCCTATCAACCTCTCTGAAAGGTGCATCAGGATAGACAGCAGAAAACTCTGTCAACATAAATTCTGAAACCTTCTCTTCTTTAAATTTGTGAAATATAGCCTTCTCTACTATCTGCCTGGTAATCAATCCTACCGGTATCCTGTCTTTAAGAACCGGAAGCGAGTTTATATTGAATCTCGTCATTACCTCTTCTGCATCCTTGATAGTATCTCCAATCCGGACAGATATCACAGATGATGTCATCAGATCTCCTACCAGTTCCAGACCATGTATCCTCTCCCTTAGAAGTTTTAATAGCCTCTCCTTTATCTGAATCAATGTCCCGATTTTTATAGGGATAGAGGCAGAGGCCGCTGTGGGGTGTCCACCGCCCCCAAACTCGAATGCTATCCCGGCTACATCCACAGCCTCAATCCTGCTTCTCCCAACAAGGTGAACACGATCGTCCATCGCGACAAGGGTGAAGAGGACATTCAGATTCTCCATATCCTTTAGCTTGTGGGTCAGAATCGCCAGATCACCTACATATTTCCCGGTAGAGGCAGTTGCAATTACCACCTGAACCCCATTTATATCATAGCTCTCTGCCGAATGGATCAGATCGTTAAGTAGGGATATCTGTTCAGAACTTAATTCTCTATATATGAAATCCGAAACAGTATTAAGATTGGCGCCAATAGAGAGGAGATAGGCCGCTGCCTCCAGATCCTTTGGTGTAGTGGAACTGAAGGTAAGCGATCCTGTGTCCTCATAGATGCCTAATTCCATAATAGTGGCCTCTGCGGGTGTAAGCGGGATATTCTTCTCCTTAAGCAGCTCCACAAATATCGTTGTTGCAGCCCCACGCTCTTTTACTATCTCCACCTCACTGACTATATCCTTTGCATCTGCAGGATGATGATCGTAGATATGGATCTTAAGACCGGGTCTATCAATGATCTCCCCGAAGACACCTATCCTCCCCCTGAGTTTGGTGTCAACCACTATCAGCAGATCTATATCCAGCATTGGTATATTCTTGAGTTTGTTGAACTCGAAAGAGTATTCCGATGCCTTGAGAAAGTCCCGTACATTCTTCTCCTGAGAACCGGGGAAGACTAATCTGGCATCAGGATACAATTTCTTGGCCGCCATCATAGAGGCAAGACAATCAAAATCAGCATTAAAATGGGTAGTAATAACTTGCATTTATAATCTTTATGTTGCGGGTTAATAATATTATTAAACTCGTAACCCGTAACTTTTTAACTCATTCCTCAAAATACGAAACAGAGTAATGATCTGTCTCCCTTACATCAACCCTGCTTACCCTCACATTATCCGAATTGAGAAGACCCCCAAGCTGCTGATATAGCCATCTGGCTATATTCTCAGAGGACGGATTTATGCTGTCAAAGGGTTGTACCCTGTTTATATTGACATGATCCAACCTTGACAGGAGATCATCAGTCTTCTTCTTAATCTCCCTGAAATCCATCCCTATTCCTATATCGTTCAATTCCTTTACCCTGAGAAAGACCCCTACCTTCCAGTTATGACCATGGATATTCTCACAGTTACCATCATAACCGACCAGTTGATGTGCTGCAGAAAAACCTGTCTCCACGCTCAACTCATACATGTCGAATTCCCTTACACCTGAAAATACCCCGACGGACAAACAAGTTTGTCCATGCCACCCACCCCTACAGATTCATCTATTAGAAAGGTTCTAAAATTAAAAATTAAAAAATTTATATACAATATAACTATTGTATGAT
>QIDP01000142.1 GCA_003229375.1 Nitrospirota bacterium | reverse complement strand
ATGGCAACCATTTTCTATTTGAAAAAGGATTCAACTTTTCAGACAAAAAAGGAAAATTTCAGACTCATTCCTCAGAATTAGATATTCCTCCATATCAAATCTTTCCCTATTGTTCTGTTTGTGAAAAAATGGAGATATTTAAAGATAGAAACCTATAACTTCACAATATTTTTTATAAATGATATCATATATAAAGGTAAACTCAGGTGGATAGTCTGTAGGTATTTAGGTAGGTGGATAGTGAGGAAGAAATATGCGAGATCATACAAAGCTCAGAGCGGAGTCTTGCGTAGTCCTAACAGACTACAGTCTAAACAACCTAACAGACTGTAGTTACGTATAAAATACGAAAAAAGGTGAGGGAAATGGAACCAAAAGAGAAAGAAAAGATCAATGAACAGGATTATATAAAGAGCCTGGAAGATCAGCTTGAAAGGGCCAGATCAGATTTATCCCGGATGGAGGCAGAGCTGCGGTTAACTCAGGAGAGGTGCCGGACCATTTTAAAGGGTGTTGATGATACAGTGACCATTTATGACAAAGACCTAAATATGAGGATGATAAATCGTGATATCGACCTAAAAAACAAGAAGTGTTATGAATTCTTTTTTAATGAAAAAGAGATGTGTGAGGATTGTTCTGTGCTCAAAACCATAAAAGAGAAAAAAGGGTTTATCACTGAAAAAAAGATTGGTCCAAAACATTACAGGATTAAAACCTATCCGCTGTTAAATCATCAGACAGAGATTGCAGAGGTCGTTGAGTTCAGCAAGGCTATTAACAGAGAAGAAGAGATGGAGCTTCAACTCTATCATGCCAATAAACTCTCTTCTATAGGGTTGATGGTATCAGGTATTCTGCATGAAATAAGTAATCCCAATCAATATATCTGTGGTAACATTCCCCTTATTAGAGAGGCATTTAAAGATATCTTTCCCATATTGGATGAATACAACAGTAAAACCCCTGATTTAAAGATAGCACACCTGCCTTATAACATATTTAAGGAACAGAGCGAGCTTATGATAGAAGATATGATGCAAGGTTGCAGCCTTATCCAGAATATCCTGGGAAACCTGAAAGGGTTTGTCAGGAAGGATGAGAGATTTCATATCGAAGATATTGATTTGAACGTAGTGGTGAGAGAAGGTTTAAGGTTGGTCAGGAACCCGCTTAAAAGAAAGGCGGTTATCCATACTGATTTGGAGGAAGATCTTCCCGGGGTAAAGGCCATTAAGGGCAGGCTGATTCAGATCTTCGTAAATCTGATGCTCAATGCCTGGCAAGCCATTGAGCAAGTAAAAGGGAATATATGGATTATAACCCGATATGAAAAGGATTCAGACACCGTCACTTTGAAGATAAGAGACGATGGATGTGGAATGAACGAGATTACCAGGCAGCAGATATTCTATCCCTTTTTTACCTCTAAAAAGGATGGTACAGGAACCGGTTTGGGGTTATCCATTGTATCTACGATTATCAAGGAACACAAGGGGGCTATTGACGTGGAGAGTGAGATTGGCAAAGGAACTACATTTACCATAACCTTGTCTGTAAAATAGTGCCTAAAGTGAACTAAAGTGCCTAAAGTTATGAATTATAAAGAATTTTTCAATAACTTTAGACACTTTAGTTTATAAACAAGCCGCCACCTCTGGTGGCAGCAATTTGACTTAGAAGAACTGAATTATGGATAAAATACTGGCAGTAGATGATGATCAGGCTATCTTGCATTTTCTGTTTGTTTCCCTGATGCAGACAGAGAAATATGAAGTAAAGCTTATGCAAGACAGCACTAAGGTCTTTGAGGAATTAGAACATAATTTTTATGATTTGATTTTACTTGACATGGATATGCCTGAGGTGACCGGTCTGGATATTCTGAAACATGTTCGGAAGAATTATCTTGATGTGGAAACGATCATCCTTACAGGAGTGGATGATGTGCAGTTGGCAGTGGAGGCCATGAAGCTTGGCGCTTACGACTACCTGACCAAGCCGGTTGATAAGGATCTTATCCTTCTTGTAGTAGAAAGAGCCATGGAGCGGAGGCATTTGAAGAACCAGGTATATGAACTGAGAAAGGACTTCAGGGTTGAAGACTTAAAGAATAAAGAGGCCTTCAAAAATATTGTTACACAAAGCGGAAGCATGATAAAGATCCTTCATTATATAGAAAAGATCTCAAATACCAGGTCCAGCGTCTTGATATGGGGGGAGAGCGGCACAGGTAAGGAGTTGGTTGCCAGGTCCATTCATGCGGCAAGCCCTAGAAAAGATAAAAAATTTATTGCTGTTAATGCAGGGGTCTTTGCTACAGAACTTTTTCCTTCAGAATTTTTTGGCCATGTAAAAGGCTCTTTTACAGGGGCCTATACTGATAAAAAGGGGTTTATAGAAGAGGCTGATGGGGGGACCCTATTTTTGGATGAAATTGGAGAGCTTTCCCTTCCTATCCAGGTAAAGCTCCTCAGGGTGCTCCAGGAGAGGGAGTTTTTTCGCATGGGCTCAACACAAAGTATAAAGGTAGATACCCGAATTATTGCCTGTACCAACAAAGACCTTCAGATAGAGATAGAAAAGGGAAATTTCAGGAAAGACCTCTTTTACAGACTAAATATTAGTTCCATTCATATTCCACCCTTAAGAGAGCATAAAGAGGATATCCCTCCTCTTGCGCATTATTTCATAGAAAAATACAACAAGATAAACAAAAAAGATATCAATGATATTATAGAATCAGTAATGAAACTTTTACAGAAGTATGATTATCCCGGAAATATCAGGGAATTGGAAAACATTATAAACCATATGGTATCTGTAGAATCCTCAAAGAGATTGCGGGAGGAATCCCTGCCTCAATATTTCATAGAATCCTTTGCCAATAATCATAAGGGTATCCCATCTCCTTTTGAGGAAAAATCACTGATAAAGGTGCAAAGGGAGCATATTAAAAATGTCCTTGAACATACAGGAGGAAACCGTACAAAGACCGCGGCTATCCTCGGTATTTCCCGCGTCAGCCTGATATCAAAGATAAAGAAATACAAACTTTAGGGCTTGCAACATTTTCATCCACAGCCGGATGGGAAAAAACTCCTCAATTTCCGGCACCCTCATATCCTTTTTCCAAATCCTTGACTTATTTTGTAGCATCAGCTACAATTTTTTTAATCTGTTAAAAGACCCAAAATAAAGTTGTCAGGATAAAAAAAGAGGAGGTGATGAAAATGGAGAAATGGGAGTGTACTGTATGTGGTTATATCTATAATCCTGAAGAGGGTGATCCGGATGGCGATATAGAGCCTGATACGCCGTTTAAAAAGTTACCGGATGATTGGGTCTGTCCGGAATGTGGCGCTGAAAAAGATAAATTCGAACTGCTCGACTAAATCGTAAATAAATTGTAACTACTCAGGTGGATAGTCTATAGGTATTTAGGCTCTGTAAAGGTTATTATTTTTCAGAGCCTTAGCTGAATAGTGAGGAAGAAATATGCGGGATCATACAAAGCTCAGAGTGGTTGGGAGCCTTGATTCGTTCTTTGCTCAGTCCTAACAGACTACAGTCTAAACAACCTGAGTAGTTACAAAAATTGGAATAAACTTAGCTATGAATGAGTCAGGAATATTTGCAGAGGTGGTTGTTGGTCTGCCTATTGATACGGTATTCAGTTATGCAATACCGACAATCCTTAAGTCCCGGGTCAGTAAGGGTAAACGTGTCTTTGTCCCCTTTGGAAGGAGGAAGATCATAGGATATGTAGTTGGTTTCTCTGACCATGTAAAAGAGGGCTTAAATATAAAGGAGATCATCAATGTCCTTGATGAAGAAGAGGTTATCAGTAATGAGATGTTAAAACTTACCAGGTGGATTGCAGATTATTATCTCTCATCATGGGGGGAGGTTATAAAGGCCGCCCTCCCTAACATCGATATTCGTCCCAGGGTAAAAAAACATGTAAGATTAAAAGATGAGATTGTTGACAAAGGAGTTATAGAAAACCTGACAAAAAAGGCGCCGGGACAGGCGGATATACTAAAGGTACTGAGAGGTGGAGAGGTTGCGCTTACTGATCTGAGAAAGAGGGTAAGATGCAGTCCATCCTCTCTCAGATCACTACAGGATAAGGGAATAATAACAATATGCAACAAAGAGGTTATGCGTACCCCGCACCGGTACAAAGACATACAATCCACTGTACAGTCTGGTGAAGAAGGTGGTTCAGATACTTCACAGGATGAATGGATGGACCTTGACGCCAATCAGGAGAAGGTAATAGAAAGGATAACAAAGGGGATAAGTGAAGGCGGATTTTCTACCTTCTTACTTCATGGTATCACAGGCAGCGGAAAGACCGAGATATATGCATGCTCTATAGCTAAGGTATTAGAGATGAAAAAGGAGGCGATACTTCTTGTGCCGGAGATATCACTCACCCCTCAACTGGTATGGAGGTTTAAGGCCCTTTTTGGTGACAGGGTCGCCCTCCTTCACAGCGGTATATCCGTAGGTGAGAGGTATGATGAGTGGAGGAGGATCAAATCCAAGAAGGCGGATATTGTTGTTGGTACACGATCAGCCATATTTGCCCCTTTTGAAGATATAGGGGTGATAATAGTTGATGAGGAACATGATACATCTTATAAACAGGATGAGAGTCCCAGATACAATGCCAGAGATATTGCTGTAGTAAGAGGAAGGCTCTCGGGAGCTGTAGTCATACTCGGTTCTGCCACACCCTCCATAGAATCCTTTTACAACTCAAAGATCGGAAGATATGAATATCTATCACTTCCTGAGAGGATTGGAAAGAGGGCCATGCCAAGGATCGAGGTGGTAGATATGAAGGAAGAGGGTAATAAACAGCTAAAACAGCTTAAGCAGCTTAAACGGTCTAACAAGGAGATACTTTCTCAAAGACTAAAGGAGGCCATAGAAGAAAGGCTTCTCAAAGAAGAACAGACATTTCTCTTTTTAAACCGCCGCGGGACCGCCTCTTTTTTACAATGCAGGGAGTGTGGCTTTGTCTTAATGTGTCCCAATTGCAGTCTATCCCTGACATATCATGGAAAGATTAAGAAGATGCGGTGTCATTACTGCGATTATTCGATCTCTGCTCCATCAACCTGTCCTGATTGTAATGGCTCCAGGATAGATAGATTTGGGATAGGAACACAGCGGCTGGAGGAGATAGTGAAAGAGCTTTTTCCAACGGCTGTTATAGCCCGAATGGATCGTGATTCCACAAGGGTAAAACATGCCCATGCTAAGATACTCCGGAGTTTAAAAAAGGGAGAGATAGATATACTTATAGGTACCCAGATGATAGCCAAGGGACACGACTTTCCGGGGGTAACACTTGTAGGGATTATACATGCTGATGCCTCACTTAATATACCTGATTTTCGTTCAGGAGAACGGACATTCCAGCTTATCACACAGGTAGCCGGAAGGTCAGGCAGAGGGGATAGAGAGGGCGAGGTAATAATCCAGACCTATCATCCTCATCATTACATTATCCAATATGCGAGCAGATATGACTTTAACGGGTTTTATAAAGGGGAAGCCGCATTCAGAGAGGAGCTGAATTATCCCCCTTTTGCCAAAATGATCGGGATAATGATTGAGAGTAATAGCGAGAAGATGGCTGAGAAGACAAGTAATGAATTCGGTAAGATGATAGAAAGGGCAATAAAGACCAGCAATACCCACCGATGTAAAGGGAAAGATGGTATAGAGATGCTCGGTCCGGCCAGGGCATTCCTCTACAAGATAAGAAACAGATACAGAAGGCAGATTATATTAAAGGGAAAAGAGAGAGTCCTCCTCCGTTCCATCCTTTATAAAGGTATGCAGCAGTTCGATAAATCTAAATTAAGCGGAGGGGTGAGAGTAAACATCGACATCGATCCTGTTCATCTGGTTTAAATCCCCTTATATCAACAGATTTTTATGATATAATAATTTAGATCTTTCAATATTATCCGGTGATCAAAATCGAAGATGAAAAGGAAAACAAAGATTATCTCTGTCTCGGCTATCCTTATTATATGCATGATCACCGGTTTTATCTTATACCGCTGGGGTTTTGCAAAATACCATCAGTATCTTGCCCATAAATATTATGCTGCCGGAGATATTACAAATACTATAAAAGAGTTAAAAATATCCATCTCTCTAAATCCTTACGATGCAAGGGCACACGGGGGATTGGGATTTACATATTACCTTGATGGCAACATTAAAGAGGCTATCAGGGAAATAGAAAATGCCATCAGACTTGATCCGGGTATGACCGAGGCCCATCTTGGACTTGGTTATATCTATGAGAGGACTGGTGACTATGCAAGGGCCAAAGAGAAATATAAAGAGTTTATCAATCTGACGCCAGGGGATGAAGAGGCATATTTCTATCTCGGTAATGTCTTTATCAAGGATGGAAACAGAAAGAAGGCAAAAGAGATACTGGAGAGAGTTATACAGCTCAATCCCAAACACAGTCCTGCATATTTTTCTATGGGATATCTGTACCAGCTTGATGGGGAGTATAACCTGGCAATCAGGATGTACAAAGATGCAATTGAGCTCAGACCAAACCATGTATCTGCCTATTTCAATATGGGACATATCTTTCAGCTTACAAACAGGCTCAGAGATGCAGCGGTTCAGTATGAAGAGGTACTCAAGTATGACCCTGGAAATATAGTCGCAAGTTTTAATCTTGGATATATATATCAAGTTCTAAAGGAGTATGATAATGCCCTTTCCAATTACAGTAAGACCCTTGATATGGACCCCAAACATATAGATGCACGTTTTAACACCGCCTACCTATTGCAGTTAAGAGGAGACTATAAGAATGCAATCAGTGAGTACAATAAGGTCCTTAAGATAGATCCTGGTAATCTCAATGCAAAGCTTAATCTTAGATATCTATACTGGCAGACAGGCGGATCAGACAGGTTTCATCTTGTCGGAGACATCGGGGAAGTTATAAAGGAGTTGAAAAAGCTCGTCCGTTTAAATCCTGGTGATGCCGGATTGCATGGCAGGCTGGGATTTGCATACTACCTCAATAAAGAAATGAAAGAGGCAATAAGGGAGATGGAAGAGGCAATCAAACTCAAACCTGATATAGCCGATGCCCATCTCTTGCTCGGCAGTATCTATGAGAAGGAGGATGAATTTAAGAATGCAGAGCTTAGATACAGAGAGGCTATCAGACTGAGACCGGAGGATGAAGAGGCGTACTTTTGCCTGGGAAATGTACTGTTCAAGGAAGGGGAGATAGACAAGGCTGCAGAGGTCTTAGAACAGGTTATCCTGCTCGATCCTGAACATAGCGGCGCATATTTTATGCGGGGGTATTTATATCAACTTAAAGGTGAATATAATAAAGCAATAGGGATGTACAAAAAGAGTATTGAACTAAGGCCCAACCGTGTTGATGCCCGTTTTAATCTCGGATATACATATCAGATTCAGAACAGACTCAAGGAAGCGGCTATCCAGTATGAAGAGGTAATTAAATTGGATCCCGGAAATATCCGTGCTAATTTTAATCTCGGATATGTCTATCAACTTACAGGTGATTATGATAACGCCCGTGCATATTATCGCAGGATTCTTAATATAGATCCTGAACATATCGGCTCACGGTATAATATCGCCTTTATTATGCAATTGAAGGGTGATTATGAAAATGCAATCAGGGGATACAGGGAGGTACTGAAGATAGATCCCTGGAATCAGGGCGCAGATATTAACATTAGATATCTCTCCAGGCTGGCAAATGGATCAATTACATACTATATCTCACCGGATATTGAGAATGCTGTAAAGGAATTTAAAAGGACTGCTTATTTTACCGATTGGAATGAAAAATGATGTTTAAAATAGTTTTATATCTTTCTATTCTCCTCTTTATCATCTCAAGCTGTAATATGAACACTGCAAAGGATAAAAATGCTGTACACTTTACAAGGACCCTTGACATCTTACGGTCAAAAGGAGATTTGACAATTGTCGCATTTGGTGATTCTGTAACAGCAGGTTTCGGGGTAGGGAAGAATTTCTCTGATTATCTTAAGGAAAGGCTTAATCATATGTTTCCTGAAAGTAAGATCCGCATGATCAATTCAGGGGTATATGGAGAATCTGCGGGTAAAGGTCTGTTGAGGATCGAAAAGGATGTACTGAGATATAATCCAGATCTTGTTACTATCAATTTTGGGCTGAATGAGATCAAATTAGGTATAACTAAGAAGGAATTTACCATGAGTATCCAATCTATTATAGAGAGGATAAGGAAGGATACTGATTCGGAGATAATGCTCCTCACCACAAATATGACTGCAAACGATATACTGTCAGCACATCTAATCCCTATAAACAGCGCACTGCGGGATATCTCAAAGAAGATGAAGCTAGGATGTGCGGATGTCTATGCTGTATGGGAGGATAAGGTAAAAAGTGGTGTTCCCCCCCGTTCCCTCCTTGTGGATTCTGTTCATCCTGATGAGACAGGTCATCGCCTGATCGCTGAAACAATTATAGAAAGATTAGGGCTCACCCCAAAATTTTGAAAATCTATGATCACCGTTGAAATCGCAACTTAATTGCCAACTCAATCACCACCTCTATTACCTCCTCTCCCTCTAGGGGAGAGGATTGAGGTGAGGGGGATTCCCCTATCCATTACAAAAATTCAACGTGATTTTTCATATCTTTCTGCTCAACCATATCCGACAATAATTTCAGATTTCTTATCAATTTCGATGAGAGTTTATTTGAAAGTATTCTGATATTCTCTTTTCGCTGTCTAATCTCATTGTCAATAACATCACGATTTTCATAATAGTATGACAGCGCATCATGTAATGCCTCGAGGGTTAAATGTGGGTGGGCATCTATTATCTGATCAGGGGTAA
>QIDP01000132.1 GCA_003229375.1 Nitrospirota bacterium | reverse complement strand
AAACTTACTATTTTAGAAGGATTCACAATGTCTATCAATCCCTATTTATCCCTTATTGCTACCGTAGTAATTGGGAGAAGAGCCAAAAAATTTGATCCTTTCAAGGGGGTAAGATTGCCTACTTATGCTAACTGGTGGATAAGGGCTTATATTATAAAGTATCTTACAGATAACTGGAGAATGGTGAGGATTGGGACTACCAATACGAGGAGATGGCTTCTGTACAATCTAAAAAAGGAGAAAGAGCGTCTTGAGGCAGAGGGGTTTAGTCCCACCCCCAGACTTCTTGCCCTGAAGTTAGATGTCAGCGAAGAGGATGTTGTGGATGTAGAACAGAGTTTAGGGGCATACGATCTCTCTCTGAATGCGCCATTAAAAAAGGACTCGGATGATGATCGTATTCACTTCCTAAGATCACATGATATGCCTATTGATGAAAAAATAGCTGATCTTGAAATCAAAGGTCTCCTTAATAAAAGGATAACCGAATTTAAAGAAGGTTTAAATGAGAGAGAGATATATATACTTGAGAATAGAATCCTTTCTGATAACCCTGTAACATTGCAGGAGATTGGGAATCAATTGAGCATAACCAGGGAGGCAGTCCGTCAGGCAGAAAAGAGGTTGAAGGAGAGACTGGAGAGGTATCTAAAAGAGAAGCTTCTCGCTCCATAAGGTCGCGGAAACTCGATCTAACCGCTGAGATCGCAGAGTACGCAGAAAAAAATCATTAATTAAAATATTTGACTATTCATCTCTGCGATCTCAGCAGTGAACTATTACCTCTTTTTGAGATTTAACCCTTTTTACTCCTTCTTATTGGCTCCTTTCTTTTCCTTATCTGTATCCTCTGTTATCTCATCTTCTTTTTTTATTTCAGCTATCCTGACCTTATCCTCAATTATCTCCCTTAGTGCTATCTCCATAGAATCAGTAGATTCATTAGTCTCTATCAGGGGATCAGCTCCTTTATCTAGCTGTTTTATCCTCTTTGATAACATCTTTACAAGAAGAAATCTATTTGATATCTTCTCTAGTGCCCTGCTCTTAAGTTCCTCATATCCCATAGATAAACTCTCCTTTTTTAATCAACATCTATCTTAATAAGCCTTGGTTTCACTTTTTCCTCTTTGGGGAGTACTATCTCCAGGATACCATTTTTGAACCTTGTCTTGATCCTATCTTGCTGAACAATATCAGGAAGATTGAAGGTTCTCTGAAACACGCCGTATGAACGTTCTACCCTGTGATAGTTTTCCTCCTTTACACCCTTCTTAAATCTTCGTTCCCCTTTAAGTATAAGGATGTTATCCTTTACTTCAATCTCTATATCATCCTGACTCATACCCGGTAGTTCTGCCTTAAGGACAATCTCATCCGGCGCCTCATATATATCCACCGCAGGAGACCATGCCCCGGTAGTAAACCCCTCACCCATACCCTGAGATCTGGATAGGGTTTCCTCAAAAAGTCTATTCATACGATCCTGGATTGAAAGCAGATCCTTGAAAGGATCCCATTTACTAATTAATGGCACTCTATTCACTCTCCTTTCTCTTGTCCCCATCCTCAAACTCTGCGTCGACAATATCATCCTCTGCTGCCTTTGAACCTGTCTGTTCTTCTTCTTCTTCTTCTGCTGCTGCAGCAGTCCCTTGTGACTGTTTGTACATTATCTCAGCCAGCTTGTGAGACGCCTTTGTCAATCTATCCATTGACTCCTTAAGCCTGGTAACATCACCATCCTCCATTGCCTGTTTTGTCTCTGCCAGTGCATCCTCAATCTGTTTTCTCTCATCTTCTGAGAGTTTCTCCTGATTTTCGCGAAGGGTCTTCTCTGTGGTATATATCAATGAATCTGCCTGATTCCTGATCTCGATTTCCTCCCTCTTCTTCTTGTCTTCCTCTGAATGCAGATCTGCCTCTTTGACCATCTTATCTATTTCGTCTTTATTCAGCCCGCTGGAAGCAGTTATCGTAATCTGTTGTTCCTTCCCTGTACCCGTATCCTTTGCCGATACATTTACAATGCCATTGGCATCAATATCAAAGGTGACCTCTATCTGGGGCATTCCTCTCGGTGCCGATGGAATTCCCACCAGATGAAACTTCCCGAGGGTTCTATTATCTCCCGCCATCTCCCTCTCACCCTGAAGTACATGGATCTCTACGCTGGTCTGATTGTCAGCAGCGGTTGAGAATATTTCACTCTTCCTGCTAGGAATAGTGGTATTCCTTTCAATAAGCCTTGTCATAACACCACCAAGGGTCTCAATACCAAGAGAGAGAGGAGTCACGTCCAGAAGGAGGATATCCTTTACATCACCTGCAAGAACACCTGCCTGGACAGCAGCTCCCAACGCAACAACCTCATCAGGATTAACCCCCCTATGGGGTTCCTTTCCAAAGAGTTTTTTTACTAACTCCTGAACTATGGGGATCCTCGTAGAACCGCCTACAAGGACTCCTTCATTGACCCCTGATGCCTCTATCCCTGCATCCTTTAATGCCTCCCTGCAAGGGGTCATACTCTTTTCAACGATATCCTTCACCATCTGTTCGAACCTCGATCGCGTAAGTTTCAGGTTTAGATGCTTGGGCCCTGCTGCATCGGCTGTGATAAAGGGAAGATTTATATCTGTCTCCATTACAGTGGAGAGTTCCATCTTGGCCTTCTCCGCAGCCTCTTTAAGTCTCTGGAGTGCCATATTGTCCTTGCTCAGATCTATCCCCTGATCTTTTTTGAACTCTGCCACCAGCCAATTGATGATTATCTGATCAATATTATCTCCGCCCAGGTGAGTGTCACCATTAGTCGCCTTTACCTCAACAATATTATCTCCTACCTCAAGTATAGATATATCAAATGTCCCTCCACCGAAATCATATACTGCTATGACCTCATCCTTCTTTTTATCGAGACCGTATGCCAGTGCAGAGGCTGTCGGTTCATTTATGATCCTCTTGACATCCAGCCCTGCGATCTTCCCGGCATCTTTTGTTGCCTGTCTCTGGCTGTCATTGAAGTAGGCAGGGACGGTAATAACTGCCTCGGTCACCTTTTCTCCCAGATATGCCTCTGCAGATGTCTTTAATTTCTGTAAAATCATAGCGGAGATCTCCTGCGGAGAGTATTGCTTCCCCATTGCCTCTACCTTCAAACCATTATCAGCCCCGCTGACCACCTTGTAAGGGACCATCTTCATCTCTTCTGTAACCTCATCATACCTCCTTCCCATAAATCTCTTAATGGAAAAAATTGTATTCTCCGGATTGGTCACTGCCTGCCTCTTTGCCACCTGGCCTACCAGCATATCCCCATCTTTGGTAAAGGCAACCACTGATGGGGTAAGCCTGCTCCCTTCTTCATTTATAATCACCTTAGGTTCACCGCTCTCCATTACCGATACTACAGAGTTGGTAGTACCAAGATCTATTCCTATTATTTTTCCCATTCTTCTTACCTCCATCCCGACAGACCATACCCCTTTTATCTAAGAAAAGGGTCGGGACTATTTAATTCAAAATTGGGCAAAAATCCATATTTTAAAAAATCTTCTGATCTCCTTCAGACAAATAAATTATAAGATGCGAATATGTGGATGTCAAGTTGCCTTTAATAAAATCTTCAAAAATTTTCCATTTTTTAAAAAAATGGTATGTTAATTGCTTTTATGCTGTCGGAGCAGAGAAAACAGACTATATCTTTATTTCCTCTCCTATCGCTCTAATGTGGGGTATAAGGGTGGAAAGCGTATTAATTATTTGCCCCTTACAGGTATATCTGCTTAATATAGTTTGATATCCTTTTTTTCTAATTAATACCTTTTTCTCAGAAGGGAGCTCCAATATCTTCAGAAACTTCCGGGCAATATCTTCAGGGTTATCCTGTTTGGTAATAAAACCATCTATCCCATCTTCTACCTGTTCTGGCAGTCCTCCTGTATCTGAAACTACTAATATCGGGCCGGTATTTCCGGCCAGTGCCCGTATCTCCATAGGTGTAATACCGCATGGTTCGCCAAACGAGAGGATTGCAGAGATCTCGGTTCTCTCCCATTGCAGCAGACATGCCATAAGCTCCTGATCAAAATCTTCAATCAAGCTAGCATCGACAGGCAGTTCTTTCTTCAACTGCAACAAGGTCGCATCCATAGGGTAGGTCATAATAACAGGATGGACCCTCCCTTCTATCTCTTTACATGCCTTAAGCAGCATATCAAGACGTTTGTAAGATACTCCCCGTCCCCAGCTAAAGGCCAGAGGTCTATCTGTAGGAATATTGTGATCTTCTAATTGCTTCTTGATATAGCTTTGGTCCCGTTGTTTATAAAGATCTATATCAAGTTCTACTCCATTACCTGTAGGTATGATAGTCTCCTTTCTTGCCCCATACTCCTTTATTAAATGTTGTTCCATAAAAGAGCTGATACTGCCCAATCTTACATTGGGATAGACCTTGGCCCAATGAATCGCAGCAGATTCTACCATCAATCTTTCAGGGTTGGGAATGGGTGATTCATGGAGAAAGGCGGTTGTGTGGATGGTCCAGCAGCAAATCAAATCTAAACCGAGGGACATTGCGGCCATTGAGGCGTAAATAGTGCTCATGGCATACATACAATCATTGGCAAAGAGAATACCGGCATCATGATTTTTAACCCAATTTATTGCGGCTGTTGATCCGGAGGCCGAGGCATACTTCCAGCATTCTACAAGACCCAGTTGAGGAGACCATTCAGAAACAGCCCCCAGGGGCCTTCCAAACGTATAGTCAGCTAAATAAGCAAATTCCCCGCCCATTTCTTTTATCTTTTGGATACGTTCATTAGCCTTGTCTTGTGGTTCTCTCGCGGGATGGTCTTTAGCAATCGGGATCTCTGCAACATATAATGTTATATTAATATTGTGTCTGGCAAGGGCATCCTTTATGGCCGGATAGGCATCAATATGACTCCTGATCATGGTGGCATTTCCACCGCCACCGCTATTGATGCCTTCTAAAACCAGGTGAATAATAGCTATGTCCAATGATCTCTCTTTCAGGCTATCCTTAGCCTCTTCTATTCCGATGTTAAATATGCTTTTCATGAATTACCCTGGGGGTTTTAGAAGGGAAGACCGCATCTTTTACTATCTTCTTATAGCAAACATGCCATTCCTTTTCACTTCTTAGTTTCCAATAACAACATAAGTATAACAAATTGTCCATTATAAAGCAATTTTAACAGCAATTTTCTGTGAACACCGGGGTATGTTGCAATTATATGCTTTACTTAAAAGAGATTCTCAAAAATTTACCTGCTTACAGGTAAATTAGATTTCAGTAAAAGGATATCATGAAAGAGATATGGAGGGATAACAAGAGAGGCTTACAAGAAGAGAGCTTTAGGGTTCTCCTGATTCAGCTTCCCATGCTGCAAGTATCTTATCTATGAAAAAGTAGGATAGCCTCTCACTCGCCTCTCTTAATGCCTGATAACTGCCTGCTATTTCATCCTTACTTAGGACCGTGACAAATTCACTCCTGGCACCCAGTATTGTCCTCTTATTTACCCAGATTGCCCTGGCATTGATATTTGCCGTAAAAGACTCCATTCCTCTATTATTCCTCTCTTCTGCTCTCCTCTTGGCCACTGCATTTCCTATAATAATCACTTCTGCTCCGGACTGGATTCCTATCGATATAGCAGCCTGTATATCCCCGCTGATTGCCTCCATTATCAGATTCCTGTCTATACTCTTTTTGAGGGCATGCCGGCCCATAACAGCCAATCCTCTATCATTAAACCTCTGGATCATGATTGATTCAGATACAGACCTTTTTTCCCAAAAATCGGATAGAGTGTCCCTTCCCCTTGCATTCCTCTCATTAATAACAACGGCCACCGTATGTCTGTATTTATCATCGAACAATAAACCGCTGCCGGCTAAATGACCTTTGAGGTCCTCTGAAAAAATGGTTACCTGAAGAACTACCTTATAGGTCTTTAGATCAAGATCTACCGATCCTGAAAGGATCTTGTATTTCTGCACATAATCCCAGCTCTTTTTATATATTGTATTGATTAACTGATTATCAGGTGTAAGCCCCTCAAAATCTACCATATCAAAGAGGATATTCTCAACCGCTTCAATCACCGCATTATCAATAGCCTTTTTCCTTGCTTCGGCCTGATTTCTATCCTTTATCGTACTGACACCCGCAACAATGGTAGTTGTCAGAAGGGGCTGAGCCTGTGCAGTGGTAATGAAGCAGAGGATCAAGACAGATACAAATAATATTATACTGAAATATTTATATGTATTAATAGTCCTTTTATCGGCCATTTCTATTTCTTTCTTTTCATATAGGTCCTCAACATCTCTATCTCTTTGCTGTTCAGGTAACGATAAGCGCCGGGGGCTAAACCACTTAAGGTGAGCGATGCATATCTTACGCGTTTCAATTTACTGACAGGGTGTCCTGCAGCCTCACACATCCTCTTGATCTGCCTGTTTTGCCCCTCATAGATCGTTATCCTAAGCCAGCTATTTTCTCCGCTGACCCTATCTATCTGTGTCTTTGCAGGGGGGATCTGTTGCCCGTCAATCCTTAATAATCCTTTATTGAGTCTTTTGATCTTAACCTCGTTTGGAATACCTCTGACCTTTGCCAGATATGTCTTGGGAACCATATAACGGGGATGAGCAAGGGCATGGGCCATGTCCCCATCATTTGTAAAGAGGAGGATCCCCGCTGTATCATAATCAAGCCTCCCCACAGGATAGACCCGTAATTTAACCTTCTTTAGCAGATCAATGACCGTTGGTCTCCCCTCCTTATCCTTGAGGCTTGTAATATATCCCCTTGGTTTGTTAAGAAGGATATAGACCTTGGGCTCCAGTCTGGTAATAAGTTTACCATTGATCTTGATATGGTCACACGATATATCCGCATTGGTTGCCGCCTCAGTGACGACCTTACCATTTACAGTAACACGTCCTTCCCTTATTAGCTCTTCTGCCTTACGCCGGGAGGATATGCCGGCGTGTGACAATATCTTATGTAGTCTCATACTACTCATATTTGTAACTGTTTGCCGTTAGAAGTAACTGCTAAATATCGTTGAAAAATTAGCGAACGAATAAACCATTACAGGGGAAGGGATGTCTGTATCCCTCCTTTATCACCGGTCTTATCACTTATATCTTCCTCTGTAAACTCCTCTATAGTCGGAAGATCGGAAAGGCTCTTCAGCCCGAAGTATTCCATAAATTTCCTCGATGTCCCATACATCATAGGTCTTCCAATGACCTTCTTTCTTCCGAGAATCCTTATAAGACTTCTTTCAAGCAATGTCTTCAAGACACCGGAGGTATCCACCCCCCTTATATCCTCTATCTCAGCCTTTGTGATAGGCTGTTTGTATGCAATTATTGACAGGACATCGAGTGCGGCCTTAGAAAGCATTGATCCTCTGTCTATCTTATGAAACCTCTTGACCCATTCCGAGTATTCATAGCGGGTACAAAGCTGATAACCTCCGGCGATCTCAACGACCCGGATGTTTCTCTCCATATAATCAGAGATCAGCTCCTCCATGATCCTCTTAAGCGCAGCCTTATCAAATTCCTCTCTGAAGACTTCTGTTAGCCTATCAAGATTAAGAGGTCTGTCGGTAATCAGCAAAAGGTTTTCAACAATCGCCTTCCCCTTTTTTATATCCATATCACCCATCCTCAACAGCCTTAAATATTCTTATGGCTGCGAATCTCTTTAACTGCTGAATCCTTATTACCCTGAGGCGTATAAGCTCAAGAAGGGCAAGAAAGGTAGCCACCACCTCTATCCTATGAGTCATGACTGCAAAGAGGGAATCAAATGTAATAGTATGGAATTCATTCAACCTATCCATAATATAATTCTGTTTTTCAGAGACCGACATCTCATCTATAGAGATCTCATAAGGGACCTTGTATGATATATCCTTCATGACCATCTTGAATGCGTTTAGGAGGTCAAATACAGTAACATCAACAAGAAGATCTTCGTCATCTACAGAAGAGATATCCCCCTTTTCCCTGGTAAATATCTCCCTCTGGTAGCTCTCCTTCTCCCTGAGACCGAGGGCTGCCTCCCTGTATTTCTTATGCTCAAGAAGCCTTCTTACCAACTCCTCCCTGGGGTCACCCTCTTCTGTCTCTTCATCCTCTGTCTCCTGAGACGGGAGAAGCATCTTCGATTTTATATGTGTAAGAGTAGCTGCCATGACGAGAAACTCGCCGGCAATATCGAGATTGAGGGTCTTCATCATCTCCAGGTATTCAACGTACTGCCCGGTTATCAAGGCAATAGGGATATCATATATATCGATCTTCTGTTCCTTTATAAGATGTAAGAGGAGGTCCAATGGCCCCTCAAATATATCAAGTTTTACCTTATAATCCATTACCTAATATCTCTGTGTTTTCTTGGTTATAATCTCTGAAGCTATTACTATATCTTCATAACGCACAAAAGGAGAGGTTCCATACATGTAAAGAATATCAAAAGGATAGTGAAAAAGCAACTAAAAGCAAACTACAAAGAAGCATCTTCTGTCTAATATAAAGCAATTTTGCATTGGTTGGCTATCCCAATACTCCCCTAATCCAAAGGTTATTCCCTTTCCTTTAACAATTAAAGCCTGTTTAAAAGTATTCCATAATATATGGGTTAAAATTCCTTATTGCCTTGATTTGTGCTTAAAAATTGGTTTCACAGCTATAC
>QIDP01000075.1 GCA_003229375.1 Nitrospirota bacterium | reverse complement strand
GAAGATATTTTTTTATATAAATAATGAATTTATTCAATTAACTTTAGGCACTTTAGCTCATTTTAGGCACTTTAGGCACTTAATGACGTTGCATTTTTCAGTATGCAATTTTCTAACCGGACAACACTGATAAGGAGTATAAGTGAGGAGTAAAGTTTTTCCCGGGAAAAAAATCCGGAAGGCAGGGATCGGGGCCGAGACAAAAGGAAAAACAGCGTACGTAAGCTATCTATTTGAGGTTGAATGATGGAGACAGCTTATATGCTTGCGCTTACAACAGGCTTTCTGGGCGGTTTTGGCCATTGCATAGGCATGTGCGGTCCGATTGTTGCTTCTTATACTCTTTATGATTCATCTGCAACCTTTGCCGACAAATTTCTTACTCATATTTTTTACAATACAGGACGCATAAGCACCTATATATTTATTGGTGCATTAATGGGACTTACAGGGTCATTTATTAATGTAACCGGTAAGATTTCAGGTCTTCAGAACATCGCGGCAGTCATAACAGGACTGATAATGATATTAATGGGATTGAATATTCTCGGTGTTATCGGCAGGACAGCGTGGCTGGAATGGCACAATAATTTCATATTAAGGACAGCGAAAGAGCTTTTGCACGAAAGGTCTGTCTGGAAATATTATCCTCTTGGAGCGCTGTTCGGACTTCTCCCGTGCTGCCTCTCATACACTGCATTAATGGCTTCTGCCGGCACTGGAAATCTTGTCAGGGGGATGCTTCTCATGCTTTTTTTTGGTTTAGGGACCCTTCCATCACTGCTGCTTTTCGGGGTTGCTGCCTCCTATATTAGCGCCAGACTAAGGGGGGCAGTATATAAAACAGCAGGGATTCTTGTCATTTCTATGGGGATATATTTTATTCTGAAGGGCATTAAAACCTATGCTTAGATGCGATCACTGCCTGCTTGAAGTGCCTAACAGAAAGGCAATCTTTGACAGGATTAAGGAAGAGGAGAAGGTCTTTTGCTGTGATGGATGCAGAGGTATTGCCATTCTCATTAGTGAAGAGGGGCTTGAGGAGTTCTACAGGAGAAGAAACAATTCCTGGCTACCCGGCCCGCCAGAGGATAAATCAATAGAACCTGCTGCATTTGCCAATACTATAAGACAAGTGGGTGATGATGTTGAAACGGAAATCATTCTTGACGGTATCAGATGCGCATCCTGTATCTGGTTAACCGAAAAAATACTTCTCAAAACAGAAGGGGTAACATATGCCAGGGTTAACTATGCCACTCACACGGCAAAGGTGCAATGGAAACCCGGGCATACAAACATTGGCGGAATACTTACCAGGATTAAGTCGGTCGGATATACACCAAAACCATTTAGTGCGAAGGCTCATGAAGAAGGACTCAGGAGGCAGCAGAGAGATATTCTTATTAGATTGGGAACTTCTGCTTTCTTTTCAATACAGATTATGATGTACTCGGTAGCCCTCTATGCAGGATATTTTCAGGGGATATCAGGCAGTATTAAAGTAGTGCTTCAAATAGTCTCGCTTGCCCTTGCAACACCTGTTTTATTTTATGCCGGTATGCCCTTTATAAAGGGGACGATCAGGGGGCTGCGAAATCTGTCCTTTAATATGGATGTACTGGTTATTACAGGGGCAGGGTCCGCCTATGTGTACAGTATTTATCAAATATTTTCCGGTGGCGAGGTCTACTTTGACACTTCGGCAATGATAATAACACTTATCCTTCTCGGCAGATATATAGAAGCCGGGGCAAAGGGGAGAGCATCGGAAGTAATAACGAGACTTCTGGCGCTGAATCCTAAAGAGGCAAGACTTGTAACAAATTCAGGGGCAGGGGTTAAGAGTTTGGAGTCAGTCTCAATTTCCTCCATAAAAACAGGTGACCGGATCGAGGTAACACCGGGTGAGATGATCCCCCTTGACGGCATTGTTACTGAAGGTATGTCAGAGGTTGATGAATCCATGCTTACAGGCGAATCAAGGCCGGTATCGAAGAAAGCGGGAAGCGAGGTGTTTTGCGGGACGCAAAACTTATACGGCACCTTAGTATACAAGGTACAAAGAACAGGGAAAGAGACTGTTCTTGCACAGATTATAAAGACCGTTGAGGATGCGCAGGCAAGGCGGGCTGCTATACAGACGATTGCTGACAGGGTTGTCGGATTTTTTGTGCCTGCGGTTTTGCTCTTGAGCGCAATAACGGGTCTTGCATGGCTTTTTTACGGCAGCACTCCTACAGGAGCCATCATGAACTCCATCTCCGTACTCGTGATTGCATGTCCCTGTGCATTGGGATTGGCTACTCCTCTTGCCGTCCTTATGGGAACGACAAAGGGTGCTTCAAGCGGCATATTGATAAAGGGTGGCGATATCATAGAAAGAGCCAGAAACATAGACACAGTGGTTCTGGATAAGACAGGCACAATTACAGAAAGCAAACCCGAACTTGTTTCATATAAAGAAATAGGAATTTCGGATATAGAAGCCCTGCGCCTTGCCGCCTCACTTGAACGCCTTTCAGAGCATTCAATTTCAAAGGCAATTGTTAATGCTGCTGAAGAAATGAAGCCTTATAATGTTGACGAATTTATTGCATGTCCCGGGAAGGGCGTAAAAGGGATAATAGAAGGAAAGGAGGCCTTGGCAGGCAGCAGGAACTTCATTGAATCAGAAGGGATATTCAACGATCTTGACACTGTGTTAACTTCAGAAATGCTGTCATGGGTAAAATTACAGGAACACTCTGGCAATAGTGTTGTCTATGCGTCATTTGATAAAAGACTTTCAGGCATTTTTATAATTTCCGATACAATCAGAAAAGAAGCCGGGGAAGCTGTAGAGATGTTAAAAAAGATGGTGTATGATGTAATTATGATAACTGGTGACTGTATCGATACAGCCGTAACAGTTGCCGGGAAAGTAAATCTGGATGAAGATAAAGTAATGGCACAGCGATCGCCGGTGGAAAAAGCAGAAGTAATAAAGTCGATGCAGAAAGAGGGGCGAAAGGTATTAATGATAGGAGACGGGATAAATGATGCCCCTGCTCTTATTCAGGCTGATGTAGGTATTGCAATGGGCAGGGCAACAGATATAGCGCTTGAGAGTTCCGACATGGTGATTATGAGAAGCGACCTCAGGCTTATTCCGGATGCGATAATTTTATCAAAAAAAACTTATAAGATTATCAGGCAGAATCTCTTCTGGGCATTTGTTTATAACATAGTCGCCCTGCCTCTGTCAGTAACAGGAATTCTACACCCGATAGTTGCCGCTGTATCAATGACACTTAGCTCCCTGAGCGTGGTAGGAAATTCCATGAGATTAAAGAGCAATTGAAAATGTGGACAATATTTCTTTTGATATTTATAGCCCTGACCATCGGAGTAGGTGCATGGCTTTTCTT
Organism: Nitrospirota bacterium; assembly: GCA_003229375.1. Lineage (GTDB taxonomy): Bacteria > Nitrospinota > Nitrospinia > SZUA-224 > SZUA-224 > SZUA-224. The sequence continues at coordinate 11,551 of QIDP01000075.1, read as the reverse complement.
TTTGTGGGCCGTGAAGAGCGGTCAGTATGATGATTTGGAAGGGCCTAAATACAGGATGCTTGATGATGAGGAAAAACAGGAAGACTAAAATTATAAATATAGCAGAAACATATTGCATGTTCCTATATTGATTAAAAAGATAAACTGACTGGGTTTAATCTAAAATACCCATATACCTCAATCCAATTAAAAGGAGTATTATTGCAAGGAAGGCCTTCAGCCAGCGCTCCTTATAATAATTAGATGCCTTTGGGCCCAGAACAGAACCAAAGGCAATTCCTGCCAACTCTATACCCAATAATGGCCAGTCTACTATAACGCCCAGATGAAGATAGGTAATAATGCTTGTTAACATTGAAATAATGACTGCTAAAGCCGATGTGCCGGCCACAATAAACATGGGCAATCCTACCACACTTGTAAGAAATGGCACGTACAGGAATCCTCCGCCTACACCTATGGCAGCAGATATGGCTGCAATAACAAAACCTGCGCAGAATGTTGTCAGGGGATTAAAAGAAAACTCTTCGCTGAAAAAAGAGAATATTACCCTGTCATATGAGATGCTTGAGGTCTCTACCCCATGAGATTTTACATCTGAACCCTTTTCTCTATGTTTTAATCCCCTGATATGTCTTTCAAAGCGTGCAGAGGCACTGGCAGTACTTTTATTTGCTTTAACATATCTCGGAGTCAGTTCATAAAATATCCGTGCAGCAATAATAAATACAATCAGACCAAAATAGAACTTGTACCCGCCTAATGTCGGCAGATAGTTCTTTGAAAACCATGCGCCTGTAATAGCGCCTGTGACGCTCCCCAGCCCCAGAAATACCCCCAGGGTTAAAACAATACGGCGCATCCTGACATAATTTAAGATAGATATAATACTGCTTAGACTCACCATCAACTGATTCATAACCTTAATCATATTGGCATTGCCGATCCCAAGGATGCTGATATGCCCCACACCTGCCAATATCCCGCCAGCCGCGCCTACTGATGAAAAGACAAACCCCACCACCACAGCCCACAAAAATATTAATATTGGATTTGCCTCTATACCTGAAAGTTCAAATAACATAAGTTTAAGCAATACCAATCTCCTTTGCCCTTCTATTTAATTCTGCATGGAAGATATCTTTGGCTGTTTCAGTATAAAATCTATTATCTTTCCTGACATGATAAAACTCTTCGGGTAATAATCCATACATCCTGGCATCGCTATAGAACTGTTCCTTAAATATATCTGACAGGGTATCAGCATCAATTAACAGTCTTTTATTCAAATCCCTTGGATTCTTAAATTTATGTGACAAAATAATATCTATTATCTTTTTTATTTCACCATTAGCAAATCCAAGATTACTCAATATCTCTCTATTAACCGGAATGCTGTACTGCAGATGTAATTCCATTGCCTTTCTAGCCCTTGAGGCATCCTTTGCCTTTTGCAGACAGATCGGCACATTTGCCCATCCGGTATCATGCAGGATTGCTGCTGGCATTAAAATATTTTTATTCCCTTTTTCTTTCTTTAATAACAACTCCATACCCTTAACAACCATACTGGTATGCAAAACAAAGTCCTTTTTTTTGCCTTTTTTCAGATAAGGTAAGGCTATCTGCCAGATTTTATTGTGAATAGGTTTCATTTTATGAAGGTCTCAAGGAACCCGAGGAATTGCTGTATATCTTTCAGGGTAATATCACCCATATTGCATATCCTGAATGTATTCTTCTTTAGATTACCAAGTCCATTATAGATAATAAATCCATTCTCCTTGAACCTGTCATGTAAATACTCATATGTTATTCCATCAGGGAGGAATATAGAGGTAATTGTATTTGACTGATATTCAGGGGTGAGGAGGAGTTTTAGCCCCAATCCTTTGACCCCCTGTCTCAGATAATCGGCAAGTCCTTTATAACGCTGGATCCTGCCCTCTATCTTCTCCTCTATCAGCTCATCCAGTGCTGCATCCAGGGTGTATAAGGTCTGAATGGCAGGTGTAAATGGGCACTGTCCCCTCTCCTGGGATTCATGGTTCTCATAGAGGTTAAGGTATACTGTCCTCTTGTTTTCTTTCATTATGTCTAACAGGTCTTTCCTGATCACAACAAAGGAGACACCCGGGAATGATTGAAGGGATTTGTTTGATGTGCCAATGCATACACCTATGTTATTCTTCATTATATTGACATATTCACTCCCTATACCGGTGACCGAATCTACCAGAAATACCTTCTGATATCTCCTGCTCAGCTCCCCTACCCTGTCGATCGGATTTACCAGTCCTGTGGTAGTCTCAATATGTACCATGACAATGGTGTCTATATCAGGTTCATCTATAAGCGCCTTTTCAATCTCTGACAAATCCGGCCGGTCAGTCCATGGATATTCAAGGACCCTCTTTTCTATATTATATGTGGAAATAATCTCCTCAAACCTATCACCATAGACACCGTTCTTTATAAGGAGGGCCTTCTTCCTTATAGTTGATGTTATTGCTGCCTCCATTGAGGCAGTACCGGATCCTGTAATGACCACCACTGTGTATTGATCATCAACATCTGATATCACTTTTATTTTTTTTCTTATCCCCTTTAGCAGGTCGGTAAAGTCACTCTCCCTGTGGCATATCTCAGGCCTGTTCCATCCCATCTTCACCCTTTCAGTGACATTTACCGGCCCCGGGTTTAAAAGAATCATTTTTTTCATCTTCAATAGCCTCTTTTTTACTCTGTTGTCCCAACAGCTTTAACCCCACCCAACAGCTTTAACCCCAAAAAATGCAAATTTTTTATGTATTGACAATACATATTATTCTGTCTGATGTCAATTGTTTCTCAGTTAATTACTTCAGTATGCGAGGTGTTATGAGGTTATTTAGGTTTGATGATCTTTCCGGATCGCCAAATTTCATTCTGACTAAAACATTCCCAGGCCCAGCGCAGCCAGCCTAGCATTGCAAAGGCAAGCCATAACGCCCAGACCAGCATCAGGAAGCGGTAAAACATCATTGGAACAGTTATAACCCATGCATGAGGTAACAATATGTCAGTCCTGTCCATGTACCAACGAAGCATAAAAGCAGACGACCCATTCCCGGCAATCTGCATATCGGGATAACCCAATAAACCTTGCTGAATGGCAAAGAAGAGGGAAAGCACGGCCGATATGGTCAATGCCCCAATCCCCATCTGGACAAGATTAAATACTCTATGATTCACATCTTTTCCAAAATTTTTTCGCCATCCCATCACAAAAAACCATGCCACCACAACAATTGCCATGTACACAGAGGCGGAGCTCAAACCCAAACCAAGAAGAAGCCAGTGTCGGGTTTTTAGAGGGGTGGACCTGATCCGTCCTAATCCAATGGAAATAAGAATCACGACCAAAACAACACCCCAGAACAGCACCGCAGGCCCCAGGTTAGGTCCGCCGGTAAATAAGACCCAGCGAATACGGGGTATGTTGACCTGAATCCTGGCATTCACACTTTCCACACCCAAATCGATTTTTGGAGTTCGAAAAACCTGTCTGATGCTACCGGGTTGCTGGAAAAGCAATTCAATATTTTGCGAACCTGGTACTAATGGTAATGTAACACTCACCCCTTCCTGACGTATCGACTGTTGAACCCCGTTAATGCTCACAAACTGCAAGCGGGCATCTTCAGGCAATTTTAAGGTCTGCTGCCTTCCCTGACTACTACGAATAGTCATCTCTATTTTTGTATTTGTGGCCCGCTGCCCTGGCGTCACAGTAAGTTGTGTGCTGTCCACAGTCAATGTCTTTCCTGAGACCCCTTCAGGCCTTGAGACCTTAATGGTAACGCTCTCACCCGGCCAGGGCCGCCATTCCGGGAGCCATTGGTTCTGGCTCTGGTGATGGACCACTGATATCCCTGATAAAACAACATGCCAAATGGGGCTGATATCGATTCGCCATACCTCAGTCCATGATACTGTATCCGGAGCCGTGAGAGTTATACTGTTCTTTTTTTCGAATACCGATGACCAACGCACTTCTTTCGTATTTGGAGCCATATTAATCAAGGCCTTGCCATCTACAACACGGATATACTCACTTGTTACCGACTCCCCCTCAAGAAGCGGGACCTCTAACACCACTGCCTGACCAACAGGGGTCATCCGCACCAACAGCGTTTCCACCTGCCACTCCAGCCCGAGCAGAAGATTTCGCTCCACACGAACAAAAGGAGGCAGGGTTCCGGTTTCCAATACCGGAACCTCTTTCTTTTCTGTCTTATCATAGACCCGTGTTAACTGTAAATTGTTATCCACTAAACCATTTTCATGCAATCCCTCTAATATCCACCCTTTGAGTTTTGCTTCTACCCTATGAGGTTTAAGGGGAAGCGAGATCTGCACCATAGAACGGTTAGGTAAAGGGCCTTCCATAAGAATCTGGTGTAGACCCTCTGGCAACTCAATCCATATCTGCCCCGCCTTGGTTTTAAAAAGACCTCTTGCAGGGTTGCCGTTTAACAATACTCTGTTCGGGAGCCACTGTTCTGCAGAACCAGGCAATGGTACGGCAGTGTATTCCAGACTGTGGATCTCTATCCTCGCCCTTAGTCTGTTTTGGTTGATCTCAAGATACATTTGCGGACTGTCTGCACATCGAGGAAGACAATCCGGTTTCTCCAATAACCGTTCACGAAGTTGGTTTAAAAGCTTTTGGGATGGATAATCCGCCTGCACAGGGATAGGCAGGAATAACGAGATGCATAGAATCAAAATAATGAGAGCAGAATCTCCGCCAGATTTGAATAAAGAAGAATGAAAACCCCCTCCACGCTGATAGCGAATATCAAAAACGCAGGAAACCAATGCTGCAAGAAGAAGTACGCGGAGAAAGGAAAGTATCATATTGACCGGTGGTGAAATAAGAATCATCCTGATCCTTTGTGTCCGGTCTACCGGCCCGTTCCAGCGGAGTGAAATTGCTGTCCACTTCCACAATGGCAGACCCGGACCGGTTTGTATATTAGCTTTGGGATCGTATTGAAAAGACCGCTTCTTACGTGGATACATGCTGCTCAATTTTTCTTCGTATAAGGCGCCCTTCTTTGCCATTATTTCAGCAACAGGCGCTCTTTTCCTGCTTTGAACAGTTTTCTCTGTATCCATGGCAGTTTGATCTGATATTGAATATCGGCCTGCCATCTCCCGGGGTTTCTCCAATTGCGGAAAGATTCCATTGCGCACTTGATCGACCATAAATGGTACTGATATGATAAGGAGGACTAATAAACTAAAATTACGGTAGAGTTTGACAATACGGCTGAATTTACCGACCGGCAATACCCGAAGGAGTGCAACTGAAAACAGAATATGCAGCCAAACAAAGCGTGGGGCAAACGTCTCGTGATAGAATAGTGTCAATGCTATCAGGGCCAGCACACCCCATCGAATGCCCCAAAGTTTGAATATAGAAAGGGATATAATAAGAACCACAAAGAGATCCAGAAGTGTCCATTTTTTCAGCCAGGTCCCGGGTACATCATCCACACCAGATGCATCAAATAATCTCCAGCCGGGCGGTAGATGTAAAACAGCACTGACTTGCTGAAAATCATGATCCCAGCCTACGGCCGGAAGATTTGATATCTCTCCTTCTATGCGGCTGTCTGCAATCAACCGGATCTGTCCACGTCTGACCTCCACACCGGTTTTCCCCGAATCATCCAGGCGGGTAATGAACTGTCCCTTTCCATCAACATTAACCCGTCCAAGTGTGGCAGGCGGTGACATCTCCAGTCTCCAGCCCTGTGTCATGGTTCCATGTATATGATCTTGAATCGTGTACCCTTCTCCTGAAAAATCGAGCCATATATTTCTTTGCAATGTTAACCGGTCCGGAGCCGGATCAGGATCGCCTCTCCGCTTTTCAATGAATTTCAGTGAATCACCAGGGGATACACGATAGGCGGGAAAATTTCGCCAATCCGCAGGCATTGATGTCTGTTGTGGATCAATGGGAATTCCGCCCTCAATCTCTACAAGACGAAGATGGTTTCTGGCATCAAAGACCCAGACCTCTTGTTCCGGCCATGGCCCATTTGCGGGATATAGGGAGATCGTATTGACCGGTTCAGGGTGACGACAGGTGAATACAAGGCTCCATTTACCAGGTCTCACCTGAACGAGAAGACGACCATCCGTTTCAATTCGTACGGGCAAGGGACTGTTAAGGGACATGGGGATGTAGCCTGCGGGCAGCCCCTGACCCAATAGAATATCCCGGGGTTTGCCAGATACATCAAGTTCTATACGAATCGTCTGCATAAGCGGTATCTCGTCTGTAATACGGCGAAATACCCTGATCTCCAGACGATTTTCCCGGACATTGATCTTATCTTTCTCACCTTTGTTACGTTTCCGAAGCCACACCCGTCCATGATTATCAATATTTGGAATCCTGATTTCCCTGCCATTTAACGAAAGAGAGACAAGGGCTGTTCTGGATGAAATCTGAATAAACTCAGGGAGTGTCTCCCATGCAAAATCACCTTGTAACTTGTAAGAGCCGGCACCTACATACAATCCTGGATTACCGTTTCTGTCCACCACCCGAGCGGGTCTTCCATTCATCTTCACATCCCGGGGCCAATGTATAAGATTGCCCGGTAAGATGATCCAACCTTTACTTAACATCAACCATTCCTGCGTGAAGGATCCGCTTTTGTCTTTTAGGTGTAATTCCAGAAGCGAGGGCCAACTGCACTCCAAGTTATTTTCAGAATTGTATAGAGTCGGACAGTTCAATTGTTCCTGACCATGAAGTACCCAGGGGATCCAGGATTGCAGAGATTCAGGGACATCTTCCTGATTCATCGGAGCAGCCAGTAAGGGCATGGTCCAAAAAAACAATATGAAGACCCATAGAAAAATTTTTCTCATTGTAATAATTGTAATAATAAAATGATAAGTATTTGCTTTTAGGCTGGGGAAAGAAAAATGGTCTCATTCACTCTGAAACCGCCATGAATACCCCCCTTTACACCACTTAAATGAGAATTTAGCATCCATATCGGCCTTTGTCAAAAAAAAAGACAAATTTTCTCTGTGATCTCTGTGGCTATAGTACCTAAAATTACGAAAGTTTTTTATGACAACTCATTGGCAAAATGTTAAAATAGAGAACAACAATATAAAAATATTGCCTTATTATTGATCATTAGCATCAATAGATTGCTTAAATATTAAGCGCTTTTTGCTGGCTTTTAATGATGCCCAAAGAAAGAAAGAGATAATTTTTGTCTTAAATTACAATGAGATATACATGGATCATATCATAATATAATGAATGGTATAATTTTTGGATTAGATAGTTAAAAAAATGTGTGTAATGTCAGATTATGTAAAAACCTCTTCACCCTTTTTTTATGAAGATTTCTTTACCAGCCTGCAAGATGGGATATTGGTGGCAGATAATGATTTGAAGGTTATCCTGTTTAATCAAGCTATGGAAGAGATAAGCGGTATCTCATCTTCACAGGTTATAGGAAGACCATTGAACCATGTACTAAAGTTTAACTCTTATATTAATAACCTCCTTGTAAAATCGCTTCATACAGGAAAATCCTATTGTGATCTGGAATGTGAGTTTTATAAGGGGTCATCACGATCTCCATTTATAGTAAGTTTAGTTGTAGTGCCCTTTATAAACAGAAATGGCGATATAAATGGAAGTATTGCATCTATCAGAGACATAAACAGGCTAAAGGAGCTGGAAAAGGATGACCAGATGTCTAAGCGCCTCTCCTCGGTCAGGGAGTTGGCCGCAGGCATGGCACACGAAATCAAAAATCCTTTGAGCGGGATAAAAGGTGCGGCACAGCTCTTAAGATATGAGCTTTCAGATGATAAATTGAAAGAATACACCGATGTCATAATAAAAGAGATTGTAAGGGTAAATGACATAGTAGAAGGTTTAATGAATTTGACACGGGTAAGATCACCCAGGTTCGAATTGACTAATATCTATCCAATATTGGATGAGATAATTAGCCTGGAACAGGGTACCTCTAAAGGGAAAAAGATAAAGTTTCATAAGTATTATGATCCCAGCATCCCCCCAATAATGGCTGATAGTGATAGATTGTCACAACTATTTTTGAATCTGATAAGGAATGCTGTTGAGGCAGTATCAAAAGATGGGGAGATTATAATTACAACAAAAGTGTTCTCAGATTATTTGTTAGGTAACAAAGATAAAAAGTCATCACGGACCATGCTTATTGAGATAAAAGATAATGGCCATGGAATTGATAAGGAGATTATGAAGAAGCTGTTTACCCCTTTTGTTACTACTAAAAAAAAGGGCAGCGGTCTCGGGTTAGCCATCTCTCATAGAATAGTAGAAGAACACAAGGGCAGAATAAAGATTGTGAGTGAAGAACCGCAAAGAGGGACTATTATCCAGGTATTTATACCGATCAATCAAGAATAGCAGGAATTATGGATAAAAAAAAGATTCTGGTTGTAGATGATGAAGAAAGTATAAGGTGGATATTCAAAAAGGGATTGGAAAAAAAAGGATTTCATGTCCATACTGTAGAAAATGGAGAGGGGGCCTTAAAAAAGGTAAGGAATAATTCTTATCTTGTTACCTTTTTGGATATATATATGCCCGGGGGAATGAGCGGTCTTGAGGTTTTAACAGGTATAAAAGAGATAGATAAGGAGGCTGCAGTTGTAATGATAACTGCCCAGAGTACTATGAACAATACAATAGAGGCTATCCAGAAGGGGGCATACGATTATATAACAAAACCATTTGATATTAATGAAATATATATGGTAGTGGATAAAATCCTTAAAGCAAGACAACTTGAGAAAAAGGTTGAGTTGCTGGAGGCTGAACTTAAGGATCGTTTTAAGGTAGGAGACATTATAGGTCAAACCAGGGCTATGCAGGAAGTATATAAGACCATAGGCAGGGTGGCATCAAGCGATTTAACGGTTTTAATCCAGGGTGAAAGTGGTACAGGGAAAGAGTTGGTTGCAAGGGCATTACATTATAATTCTAAACGGGTAGTGGGCCCGTTTGTTGCGGTAAACTGTGCTGCCATACCAAATGAACTTTTAGAAAGCGAACTGTTCGGCCATGAGAAAGGATCTTTTACCGGGGCCATTGAAGAGAGAAAAGGGAAGTTTGAATTGGCAGAAAAAGGGACTATCTTTTTGGATGAAATCGGTGATATGGATATAACTTTACAGGCAAAGATATTGAGGGTATTACAGGATAAGGAGTATTCCCGGGTAGGAGGAAAGGCCGTTTTAAAATCAGATGCAAGGATTATTGTTGCTACAAATAAAGATCTTAAGAAAGCAATAAAGGAAAAGAGGTTTAGAGATGACCTGTTCCACCGTTTAAATGTTATTACAATTACCCTGCCACCACTGCGGGAGCGAAGAGAGGATATCTCTTTACTGGCAAGATATATGCTGCAAAAATATAATAGTGAATTCGAAAATAGGGTTAAGTATATTGCCAAAGAGGTAATAGACTTATTTAAGGCATATCAGTGGGATGGCAACATCAGAGAACTTGAAAATACCATCAGAAGGGCCATGGCCCTCTGTCCCGGTGATACTATAATGCCGGAACATTTGCCGAAAAATATAGTCAGGGAAAAGATGGGGCCTCAGGATAAAGACACCCTGTTAACAAAGGATTTTTTGTATAATAAAATAAGACCTTTTTTACCAACAATAAAAAAGGAAAGCAAAGGGAAACTATATGAGACAGTCTTCAACGATATTGAAAAGGAATTGGTTACCCTTATTCTTGAAGAGACAGGCGGGAACCAGATAAAGGCTTCAAGATATTTAGGGATAAACAGAAATACCCTAAATAGGAAGATAAAAGAATATCATATTAAGATTTCTTAGAGAGAGGGGTGATGGCGCTATATGTGAAATAGTGGTCTTAGTTTAGGGCTTGTGCAAGTCCTAAGGTTACAGAATAACGGTTCTTAAAAAATAATAAGGAGGTAAGAGATGACACCAAAAAAGGTATTGGAGTTTGCCAAGAAGAACAATACAAAAATAGTTGATCTTAAGTTTATGGATTTTCCAGGACTATGGCAGCATTTTTCTGTGCCGCTCAGCGAGCTGACTGAGGGCTCATTTGAAGATGGTTTCGGGTTTGACGGGTCAAGCATCCGCGGTTGGCAACCTATACATGCCAGCGATATGCTGGTTATCCCTGATCCTGAGACAGCGGTCATGGATCCCTTTAACGAGTTCCCGACCTTGAGCCTGATTTGTGACATAGCGGATCCCATTACCAAGGAAAGATATTCAAGGGATCCCAGAAACATTGCCAAGAAGGCAGAGGCGTATCTGATCTCTACAGGTGTTGCTGATACTGCCTACTTTGGTCCTGAGGCAGAGTTTTTCATATTTGATGACATCCGTTTTGACACAAGGGAGAACTGCAGCTATCACTTTATAGATTCGGTTGAGGGGAGATGGAATACAGGAAGAGAAGAAGCACCTAACCTGGGTTACAAACCCAGATACAAGGAAGGGTATTTTCCTGTTCCACCGACAGATAGCTTGCAGGATATCAGGAATGAGATGGTCCTGACCATGATATCCCTCGGCATATCTATAGAATGCCAGCATCATGAGGTAGCTACAGCCGGACAGGCTGAGATCGATATGAGGTTCTCACCCATGCTAAAGACAGCGGACAATCTGATGTGGTATAAATACGTTGTGAAGAATGTTGCAAGAAAACATGGCAAGACAGCCACCTTTATGCCTAAACCTCTATTTAATGATAACGGAACAGGCATGCATACCCACCAGAGTCTCTGGAAGGGAGAAAAACCGCTCTTTGCCGGAAGCGGATATGGTGGTCTTAGCGATACTGCCTTATACTATATAGGCGGGATATTAAGGCATGCCCCCGCACTTTGTGCATTGGTTGCCCCGACAACTAATTCATATAAGAGACTCGTTCCGGGGTTTGAGGCACCTGTAAATTTAGCCTACTCAAGCAGGAATAGGAGCGCCGCTGTCAGGGTACCTATGTATTCTCCAAGTCCCAAAGCTAAGAGGGTTGAGGTTCGTTTTCCGGATCCTTCCTGTAACGGGTACCTTGCATTTGCAGCGATGTTGATGGCAGGCCTGGATGGAATAGAGAACAAGATCAATCCAGGTGAACCATTAGATAAAGACATATATGCCCTTGGTCCTCAGGAGTTAGAGGGGATACCATCTGTCCCCGGCTCTCTGGATGCTGCCCTTGATGCACTTGAAAAAGACCAGGACTTTTTGCTGAAGGGAGATGTCTTTACGCAGGATGCCATTGATATGTGGCTGGAGTATAAGAGAGAAAATGAGGTAGATCCATTGAAGTTGCGACCCCATCCCTATGAATTCTCTCTATACTATGATATTTAGTGCCTGATCGCAAAAGGCCTTACAAGGGGTATGGTAGAAAATCCTGTCTCCTGAAAAAGATAACTTTTTCAGGAGACAGTTATTTTACTTGAAAAAT
>QIDP01000103.1 GCA_003229375.1 Nitrospirota bacterium | reverse complement strand
AGATCATACAAAGCTCAGAGCGTTTTGGGAGCCTTGATTCGTTCTTTGCGCAGTCCTAACAGACTACAGTCTAAACAACCTGAGTAGTTACCATGATTCATTGAAAAAGTTGTGCTCAAATTAACGCAAGAAAAGGACTAATCCACTAGCACCACTCTTAAATCCATCACATTTGTATTGGTAGGGCCGGTGATCAAGAGGTCTTTCATCTTTTTAAAAAAGTGATAGGAGTCGTTATTTCTTAGGTAGTTATAAGGATCGAGTCCCATCTTCTTTGCCTTTCCTACTGTTGAACCATCTGCTATAGCACCGGCAGCATCTGTTGGTCCATCTGTGCCATCTGTCCCTCCGCTCAATATAACCACATTATTAAGTCCGTCTATCTCTATGGCCGCGGCAAGGACAAATTCCTGATTTCTCCCCCCCTTCCCTTCCCCGTGAATGGTCACTGTTGTCTCTCCTCCTGATATAACACATGCAGGAGGCGAAAGAGGATTTCCTGAGGATATGATCTCCTTTGCTATTGCTGCATGCACCTTTGCCACATCTACTGTCTCTCCCTCTATAAAGGATGATAATATAAGTGTATTATATCCAAGGCTGTTTGCCTTTTCCAGAGATGCATTTAATGCCAGTATATTGCCTCCTATAATTATATTCTGACACCGGCTAAAGATAGGGTCATCTGCAGATGGTGTCTCTTCTATCTCTCTATTTATCCCCCTCTCCATTTGCCGGATAATCGATGCCGGGATATCCTCTGTTAAGTCATAATTCTTAAATATCTCCATGCAATCTGAATATGTGCTGTTGTCATGAACAGTTGGTCCTGATCCAATAATATCTATGATATCACCTATCACATCTGATAATATCAATGTAATCAATCTTGACGGGTAGGCGGCTCGGGCCATGTTTCCACCCTTTATCCCTGATATGTGTTTCCTTATACTGTTTATCTCCCTGATTGAGGCGCCGCACCTTAAGAGGAGATCTGTGATCGATTGTTTATCCTTCAGGGATATCCCATCTACAGGTAGTGGAAGTAACGCTGATGCCCCTCCTGTTATGAGACAGATTACTATGTCATCCTCTCCGGTCTTCTTTAACAGATCAATTATCTCCCGCGCCCCCTTCATCCCCTTGTCATCCGGGATTGGATGACCTGCCTCGTTTAACCTTATCCTCTTAAGGTCTGCAGTATAGCCATATTTAACATTTATAACACCATTTTTTATCCTGTCACCTAAAATATCCTCCAAGGCCTTTCCCATAGAGGCAGCTCCTTTACCGGCCCCAACCACATAGATGTCCTTTACCTCCCTGAGATCATAGCTTTTTTCTCCTACACTAAGGATATTATCATTCAGCCTGACATACCTCTTTATCCCCTCTCCAGGATCCACAGCCAGGACACCGCAATCGAATATTTCCCTGATATCCTTTCTTAAAATATCTATTCCTTTAGTATTCAATTTTGACTCCCATATCCCAACATACGCTATGTTCACCGGGAATTGCTGTGTTTTGGAATAATGTTTTGGAATAAGCAATTGACAAAATAGCTATTATCGGTTATTATACACTTTAGAGTAAGAGTTAGAAACCTATTTTTACTAAAAAAATCCAGGACGTTATGCTTGAACAGATTAAATCATTCTTTAATACAAACATTTTGCCTGTACAACCTGCAGAAACTGGCATAAGATCTCCTAATACTGCAAAAACCAGCACAAGCGCTCCTAATATTGAAACAGCAGCATGTGCAATACTTGTAGAAATAGCCAGTATTGATGGTGAATTTACTGATCAAGAAAGAGACATTATTGTAGGTATTCTAAAAAATAAGTTCTCTTTAACAGATGATGATGCACGACAACTTATAGAGCTATCACTGCAGGAACTTTCAGATAGTATTGATATATGGCAGTTTACTAACCGTATCAATGAGAATTTTAGCCGTGAGCAGAAGATCAACCTTATTGAGTCCATCTGGAAGGTAATTTATTCAGATTCATACCTTGAGAAACATGAAGATTATCTTATCCATAAGTTACAGGGGCTTCTGAGGCTCACTCATAATGATCTGATCACTGCAAAGTTGAAGATTAAGAATGATCGAAATTTCTCACCTATTTAAACTCGGACATTAATCAATTACTGTAACTACTCAGGTGGATAGTCTATAGGTATTTAGCTGAATAGTGAGAAAGAAATATGCAAGATCATACAAATCTGCCGGCTGTGAGTTAATTGTAGAGTCTGAAAAGGTGTTGGGATCCTTGATTCGTTCTTTGCGCAGTCCTAACAGACTACAGTCTAAACAACCTGAGTAGTTACCAATTACTTTTTATGCTAATGTTTAAGGTAGGTGACGTTATTGTCTGTATCAGTTTTTTTGAAGGATGATTGACATTCAACTTATTATAGTGTATTGTGTGTACATTTTTACAAGGGAAAGGTTATAGGCTGTTATGAGTAAAAGCATTAAAGAGTTAGAAAGGATTGCTGTACAGATACGGATCGACATATTAAAGATGTTGTCAGAGGCAGACTCAGGACATACAGGAGGTTCTCTTTCGGCTGCTGATATCCTTACTGCATTATACTTTTCAAAGATGCGACACGATCCTAATAATCCTAACTGGAATGAAAGGGATATATTTGTACTATCTAAGGGACATGCTGCCCCTGCCCTCTATGCGGTCCTGGGGAAATCCGGATACTTCAGTACAGATAATTTCTCCAGACTGAGGAAGTTAGGGAGTATCCTGCGCGGTCACCCGGTCAGAGGGATTACCCCTGGTGTAGACGTCTCCACAGGCTCTCTTGGACAGGGACTCTCTCAGGCAAATGGTATTGCATTAGCATCAAAGATAGATAATAAGAAGAAAAGAATTTATGTCATGTTAGGAGATGGTGAAGTGCAGGAAGGGCAGGTATGGGAGGCAGCGATGACAGCAGCACATTACAAGATAGATAACCTCTGTGCAATACTGGATAACAATGGGCTGCAGATAGATGGTCATGTCAATGATGTTATGTCTGTTGATCCCCTTCCTGAAAAATGGAAGGCATTCGGGTGGAATGTCATAGAAATTGATGGACATAAATTCGAAGAAATACTCTCCTCCCTGGATAAAGCCGAAGAGATCACGGGTAAGCCAACAATGATCATTGCCCACACTATAAAGGGAAAGGGTGTTTCATTTATGGAAGGAAAGGTAAAATATCACGGTGTTGCACCTACACAGGATGAATTGGAAAAGGCATTAAAAGAATTAAGATAAGGAGTATGATTTTGACCATAAAGCTTGGAACAAGGGAGGTATACGGAAATATCTTAGCAGAGCTAGGCGAGGAGAATAAAGATATTATTGTGCTGGACGCAGATCTATCGGGTTCTACGCGGACATCTGAATTCGCCAGGAAATTTCCTGATAGATTCTTTAATATGGGTGTGGCCGAACAGGACATGATGGGAACAGCAGCGGGTCTGGCAATAGGGGACAAGATACCCTTTGCCAGTACATTTGCTATCTTTGCCACTGGCAGGGCATGGGAACAGATCAGACAGTCTATCTGTCTCCCCAATCTGAATGTAAAGATCGTTGCAAGCCATGGAGGTATAACAGTAGGGGAGGATGGGGGCTCACATCACTGCATAGAGGATATCGCTCTGATGAGGGTACTCCCCAATATGACAGTAATTGTCCCGGGTGACGGCTATGAGACAGAGGCGGTTGTCCGGACAGTTACAGACTATAAAGGCCCGGTATATATCAGGACATCGAGAGAAAAATTTCCTGTAATATATTCCGGGGACTGTGGTTTTGAGATAGGCAAAGCAAAGATTCATCATATTGGAAAGGATGTAACAATAATTGCCTACGGGCTGATGCTTCATAAGGCATTAGATGCGGCAAAGAACCTTCGAAAGGAGGGAATAGATGCCGGCGTGATCAATAGTTCAACCATAAAGCCGCTGGATAAGGAAACCATCCTTGAGGCTGCAAGGGTCAGCGGGGCCCTAGTTACAGCAGAAGAACACTCTATTATAAACGGATTAGGTAGCGCAGTAGCAGAGATATTGGCAGAGAATAACCCGATACCCATGAAGAGGGTAGGAATCAGAGACAGGTTCGGGATGTCCGGGAAGTCTAAAGAACTTTTAGAACATTATGGTCTGACAGAAAGGGATATTATCAAGGCTGTAAGAGATGTAATGTCAATGAAGAAGGGATCCTGCCAATCCAGGATCACACCGATTACTAATCAGAAATTGAGCATTAAAGGTCGTAAATTACAGGATTCATCACGGTTCACTGCTGAGATCGCTGAAAAAATTCAAAAGTAGACTGGTATCGCCTAAAAGCTGATAGCAGTCTACTTTTGAATTTAAACTCTGTATTCTCTGTGAACTCTGTGGTAATTTGACTTTTAATCTGTCATTTTGATTTTTTATCTTTAATTTTTGATTTTTATCAGTTTTCAATCATGATTCATATGTATCATGTGCATAAGATATATGATAGGGATTTTCAGGCATTAAGGGATATCACCCTCAATATTGAAAAAGGAGAATTTGTATTCATAACAGGTCCCAGCGGTGCTGGCAAGACTACTCTGCTCCGTCTGATATTTCGCGGGGAGAAGGTTGACAGGGGACAAATACTGGTAAAGGGAAAAAATCTGATTAAGATAAAGGACCCTGAAATACCTTATCTTAGGCGTCATATAGGTATCATATTTCAGGATTTTAAACTTCTGCCAAAACAGACCATCTTTGAAAACATCTTATTTGCAGAAGAGGTAATCGGCCTGAACAGGAAGGATATAAATATAAAGAAGAGGGCGTGGGAGGTACTCAGTTATGTGGGCTTAAGCCACAAAAAGGATTCTTTTCCGCTGAGACTTTCCGGGGGTGAACAACAACGGGTAGCCATTGCACGGGCACTGGTCAACAAACCAGCCATTCTGCTGGCAGATGAGCCGACTGGCAATCTTGACTCTGATATGGCTATGGAAATACTTGAACTCTTTGAGGATGCTAATGTTAAGGGAGCAACAGTGGTCCTGGCTACACATAACAGAGAACTAATAAATAGATTGAGACACAGAGAGATAAGACTAAATCGGGGGAAAATACTTAACTCTTAATGATCCTTTTAAGATATATATCCCGTTCATTTCGTGAAGCTATTGTCAGCATCAAAAATAATAGAGGGATCAATCTAATAACCATAGGGACTTTTACTATCTCGATGACAATCATGGGTGGCTTCCTTATTGTATATGTCAACTTCAATGCAGTGATCAATAAGTGGAGTGAAAGGGTTCAATTGGTAATATATCTAAAGGATGATCTGCCTATAAAAGATTTAGACGAGATCAAGAAAAAGATATTTTCTGATAGCAGAGTTGAAAAGTATACCTATATATCTAAGGATGAAGCTCTCAGGGCCTTCAGGAAAAGATTGAAGGATAACAGTGGCATACTCGATGGATTGGACACAAATCCTCTTCCCGCCTCTTTTATTGTCACACTGAAGGATGATCTCATGGAGTCAGATTATCTCAAAAGGCTTGCAAAGAGGATTGAGGGACTAAAAGGGATCGAGGATACAGAGTTCGGAGAGGGATGGATAGAGAGATTTGAAACAGTTACCCTCTTTTTAAGATTTGTGATAATAGCTATTGGGGGGCTTTTAACTATAGGATTGATATTCGTTACCTCAAATACAATAAGATTATCTCTTTATTCCCGCCAGGATGAGATCGAGATCATGAAGCTGGTTGGGGCTACCAACTGGTTTATCAGGGGACCGTTTATGATCGAAGCTATGATTCAGGGGCTTTTGGGTGTTCTACTCTCTCTGGTCCTGCTCTTTATAATCTACAGGCTTATCTTATTCAGATTTGAATATTCGGTCGCTATCCTTACAGGTTTTGCCCATATTTCCTTTATCCCGATAGAAATGACAACCTGTATGATCCTTGCTGGCATAATTATAGGGTGTACAGGAAGTATGATATCAGTTGGAAGATTCTTAAAATGTTCTACAATATCAAAATCTTATTGATATTTGCCTGTATCTGTCATATGATAATTTATCCCTGTGTGGCCAGTTGTGATACAATTAAAGATATAGAGAAGGAGATCATAGTTGAAAAGTTAAAACTTAAAAAATTGAGGGATGAAATAAATAGGAGGAGAAAACAGATAAAGGAGGCAAAGAGGAAAGAGGGCTCCATACTTATCGATCTTGATAATATCAATGACCGCCTCCGTATCAAAGAGAGAGAATTTAAAATATATCAATGGAACACAAAGGTAACCGAAAAGAGGATTAAAGAGATAGCGGGGAAACTTAAAAATACTGAGGACCTTCTTGAGAGGGAAAAGCTATTACTCGGGAAAAGGCTCAGGTCAATCTATAAAGAGGGGGATTTTGCTTATTTAAAGGTTATCTTTTCAGCGCCGAATCTCACAGAATTTCTACAGCGATTCAGATTTATGAAGATAATAGTAATGCATGATGCTGACCTTATCTTAAGTTTCAAACAGAATCTCTCAGAACTTGTACAGGGTAAAGAAGAGTTATCCCAAAAAAGAGATAAAGTAGCCCTTTTAATGGAAAATGCCCTGAAAAAAAAGGAAGAGATCGGTTCTGAAAAAAAGAAAAAGGAAAAACTACTGAGAGAAATCAGGCACAAAAAGAGTGTCTATCTAAAGACCCGTAATGAGCTGAAAGAGGCATCTCAAGAGCTATTATCCATTATCACAATATTAAAAAAAAGGAAGAAGAGTGGAAAGGGATTAAGGTTTTCAGATAAAAAGGGGAATCTCATCTGGCCTGTAAATGGAGAGATCATATTGCCCTACGGGAAGATTAAGAATGAGAGATTTAATACATATATCTTTCATAATGGTATGGATATCAAGGCGCCTCTTAGGAGTGATATAAGAACTGTACATGAGGGAGAGGTACTATTCTCTGATTGGCTCAAGGGGTATGGCAGATCAATAATAATCGATCACGGAGATAACTACTATTCTATATATGCCCATATAGATGAAACTATGGTAAAGGTATCTGACAGGGTCAAAGAGAATCAGGTTATTGCAACGGTCGGGGAGAGTGGTTCACTAAATGGACCTTCCCTATATTTTGAGATCCGTCATAAAGGCAAACCAGAGGATCCGATGAAGTGGCTTAAGGGTTCGTCTAAAAAGTTAACAATGAACAAATGAAGTGCCTAAAGTGAACTAAAGTTTACTCTACTGCAAAAACTTCAAAAACAGGGTAGCCGCAACCTTTAGGTTGCGTAAGTGGCTGATTTATAGCAAGCTTTTTCGCAGGCTAAAGCCTGCGGCTACCAATTTCGGGGTTTCTGCAGGGAAATGAAAGTTAAAACCATAACTTTAGCTCACTTTAGGCATTTTAGACACTTTAGGCACTTTTTAAAAGGGAGGGCAAATATGTATAAGATTTTTAAAAATAAGCGGGTACAATTGTCATTACTTTTTATAGCCCTGTTGCTGATCTTATTAGGAGTCGGTAAAACAAACAGGGTCATGGCAAGGGGGGAGACTTATGAAAAGTTAAGCGTCTTTGCAGAGGTGCTGGAAAAGATTGAGAACCTCTATGTAGAAGATATCGAGCCAGAGGATCTTATCAGAGGAGCTATAAAGGGTATGCTCAAGACCCTTGATCCACACTCATCATTTCTGCCTCCCGATTATTATAGGGAGATGCAGATAGATACAGAAGGAGAGTTTGGTGGTCTGGGCATTGAGATAACAATAAAGGATAATATACTTACAGTCATATCTCCTATTGAGGATACCCCTGCCTTTAAGGCCGGAATCAAGGCAGGAGACCGCATAATAAAAGTAGACGGAGAATCCACTAGAGATATAACTCTTATGGATGCTGTAAAGAAGATGAGAGGGCCTAAAGGGACACCCGTTACGATCACAATAATGCGTGATGACTTAGAGAGTCCAAAAGACTATGCCATCATTAGAGGGATTATAAAGATCAAAAGCGTAAAATACAAGACGATCGATGATATAGGGTATATAAGGATCAGTAGTTTTAAAAAAACTACGGTTAAGGATCTGGATAAGGCCCTAAAAGATATGGAAAAGCAAGAGGTAACCGGACTTATTCTCGACCTGAGAGCCAATCCGGGAGGTCTTTTGACCCAGGCAATAGGAGTATCTGATAGATTCTTAGACAAGGGGAAGTTAATTGTCTATACCAAGGGGCGTATAGAGGAGCAAAATATGGAATTTGCAACACAAAAGAAGAACGAACTTCCTTTAATTATCTTAGTTAATGCCGGAAGCGCTAGCGCATCAGAGATCGTAGCAGGGGCGCTTCAGGATCACAAAAGGGCATTGATCCTGGGAACACAGACATTCGGGAAAGGATCGGTTCAAATAGTTATTCCTCTGAGTGATGGATCCGGATTAAGAATAACTACAGCAAGGTACTATACTCCGAATGGTCGTATAATACAGGAGAAGGGGATCATACCGGATATCATAGTAGAAAATCTACCAATGATTAAAGAGGATTCTATCTCCAAATCAAAGATCGACATAATAAGGGAAAAGGATCTCAAGAGGCATCTCAAAGGAGAGGAAGAAGGTACAATAGATCGTCAAGACAACAAGACAGAAAAGGAAAGGACAAAAGAGAGTGATTATTCGGCCATTAAAGGGGATAACCAACTCGAGAGGGCCGTAAGTATATTGAAAGGGGTGAAGATATTTCAACATAACATAATCAATTCAGGAGTCGAAGAAAATAAATCATAGATGAGGAAATCATCACATCATGGTATATACTGGCTCTGGGTTGTCATTATCTCTCTCATCATTATCCTCGTTCTCAGCATCTCTCTGGTAAGATATCTTCAGAGAGAAGGGGATAACCGCCTACTGAAAAAGGCACAAAAATATGAGAATTATAACCATATCCAGGAGGTCGAAAAGCATGCAGGCGGACCACCTGTCAAGTATGCCGGAAACATCGTGGCCATCCTTATAGATGATATAGGGTGGGATAGGGATATAGTTGAGGAGTTATTAGATATCGATGCCCCTATCTCATTCTCAATACTTCCTCATCTTCCACTTTCCGGGACCATTGCTGAAGAAATAAATCGATTCGACAGGGATATCCTGTTACATCTCCCCATGGAACCATATGGCTATCCTGACGTAGATCCAGGAATAGGGGCAATAATAAGCAACATGACAACAGAGGATATGGAATATGAGTTGACAAAGGATATTAACTCTGTCCCTTACATCATTGGTATAAATAACCATATGGGATCAAAACTTACAGAGGATGAATATATAATGAGGGTTATTCTTAAGATGATAAGGGAGAATGATCTCTTTTTTATTGATAGTATTACATCATCAAGGACCGTGGCATTTAAGGTGGCAAAGGAACTGGGGTTAAAGACCGCTCAACGTAAATTATTCCTTGACAATACAGAGGATATCGATTACATAAACAGGCAGATAATGAAACTTGGAGAGATAGCAAAAAAAGACGGCAGCGCCATAGGTATTGGTCATCCATACAAAGTGACCGCTGCTGCGCTCAGGGAAATGATACCAAAACTGAGGGAAGAGGGAATAGAGATTGTCCCGATATCAATCATGGTGGAGTATTAGAGGGCGAAATCAAATATAGTAAAATGAAGCTGGTTCAGGCATGAAAAGTCATTCAACTTTTTGGGCGAGCCCTTATCCCCTTTTTTAAAAGAATAGCAGCGAGTATTCCGGATGCTTTCGAGGTTAGCTTCTTACATTCTAACCAATCCTTCTGTTTACCAAACCCCTTAAGAAGGATCTCGCAATTGTTGCTCCCAAACTCCTTTATAAAATTCCTTCTGTATCTTTGTGCAATATCAAAGGCAAGCTTTTCATCATCAGTCACTTTAAGTCTGCCTAAAATAGATCCTATAGAAATAACACCACCTACAAGGGCCCCGCAAATATCCTTCCTTGTTCCTGCGAGACCTCCACCAAATGCAGTTGCGGTCTTATAAAAAATCCGGGTCTCTTCATTTCCAAAGGTTTCATTTATCGCCTTTACAATAGCCTCCCCGCACATAAAACCGGACTGAAAGTAGTCAAATGTCTTTTTTTCTATTTCCTTAATCAATTCCTTTTCCATTTCACGTTCCTTTTTAGAAAATATCGATCGCCAACGCATTTGTTTTCACCTAAAATCCCCCTACCCCCCTTATAAAGGAAGATTAGAGTTTCATTCCCCTTTGTGCCGACCCGTTGGCATGAGTGTTTCCTTTTCAAAAAAAATGCCCTGCCGATCATTTTGTAAAGTGACATTAAACAATCAACAGGGCCGGGTAGTTTTGGTTCAGACACTATACCTTTTTCAGCGGGTCATTACATCTTTGGTTATGTATTTTGCCCCGCATACTGTGTCAAAGGCTATGCCCTTCTCACATTTAGTACAATAACTCTTCCTCACCGCTTTAGCCTTCATTAATGATTTTTTTACGAATTTCCTATAATAAGTACCGCAAACAGGACATCTATGCAATTTATAAACAAGTTTATTACGAAATATCATTTTATCTCCTTTTCATCCTTGTCTGAAACTGTAACTGTTTAGCCAATTAAAGTAAATGCCTAAAAAATATTGAAATCAAAAATTAAAGATAAAAAATCAAAAATACAGATCAAAATGTAAAGATTGAAAAATCGTGATGCGTATGTGTTAGCGTTATACGTATTTAAAAAATTATCACTCATCTACTATAATGCATAATGTATAACGGCATTTTAATCCATTTTTGAATTTTAATTTGTCATTTTACTTTTTGATTTTTGCATTTTGATTTAAAACTTCTTATTCCTTTTATGGCTAAATAGTTTCCTGAAACTTTATTTGAAGTCAGTGTTGTCCGGTTAGAAAATTGCATACTGAAAAATACAACGTCATTAAGTGCCTAAAGTGCCTAAAATGAGCTAAAGTGCCTAAAG
>QIDP01000047.1 GCA_003229375.1 Nitrospirota bacterium | reverse complement strand
TAATGCCCTTCTGAGGAGGGCATATGTTTATTAACCAAATAGGACATTTCTATTTTGGCAAGAATAGGACATTTCTAAATTGGCTTGACACTATCTAAAAAAAACTTGACAATGTTTTTGTGGTTTGTTATCATATATCGCATTATTCCTATATTCGAATAACCTGCTTATGGAATTCTAAAATAACTATAATAGTAATAGGAATTTTCATCTTTAGTTAGACAGGATGGACAGAACAAAAAATTTGTAAATCCTGTCAAAAAGGCCAGCCCTAGGCGGTTAATTTAAAACCAAAAGAAGGAGGAGTTTAATTATGGCAAAGGTACTTGAGGGACCAGGAATGGACCTATTAAATAAATGGGGAATGACTGTGCCGAGGCATGCAGTTGTAACCTCTGTTGATCAAGCCGAGCACCTTGCCGATGCAAATCCCTGGTTGTGTGAGGGTAAGACTGTGGTCAAGGCACACGAGGCGCTCGGTTCACGTTTTAAGTTAGGTCTGGTTAAGATAGACCTTAACTGTAAAGAGGCGGAGAAGGCAGTTAAGGAGATGATCGGAAAAAATGTAAATGGTCTGATCATATCTCAGGTGATCATTGCAGAGATGATACCTCACGAGAAAGAGTATTATATGGCAGTTAAATCTACCAGAGAGGGTGCGGATATACTTATAGCCGGCCTGGGCGGTGTAGAGGTAGAGGCAAACTGGGATCGGGTAAAAAAGCTTTCAGTAGAGGTAGGAGAGAATCCGGAGAAATCAGATCTGGAAAAATTGGCAAAAGATGCAGGATTTTCTGATGAGCTTGTACCCGGGATAGCTGATTTTGCCTTCAAACTCTACCAATGCCATGATCAGGAGGATGGAACCTACATAGAAATAAATCCCTTAATTGTGAGGTCTTCTGATAAGGAATTGGTAGCCCTGGATGTGGTTACATTGTTAGATGGAGATGCACGTTTCCGTCACCCTGAGTGGAATTTTAATTTTGCAGCGGAATTCAGAAGACCATATACCGAAGATGAGAAGGCGATTATGGAGATCGATTCACGGGTGAAGGGATCGGTCAAACTCATCGAGATACCCGGCGGTGATACCGCGCTCCTCCCTGCGGGTGGAGGTGCAAGTGTATTCTATTCAGATGCAGTGGTTGAGATGGGTGGGACTCTGGCCAACTATTCAGAATATTCAGGAGACCCTCCTGAGTGGGCAGTAGAGGCACTTACTGATAAGGTGTGTTCCCTCCCCGGTATCAAACGGATATTAGTAGGAGGTGCTGTTGCCAATTTTACCGATGTAAAGGTCACATTTAAAGGGATAATAAATGGCTTTCGGAAGGCCAAAGAAGAGGGAAAACTGGATGGGGTAGAGATATGGATACGCCGTGGAGGGCCTAATGAAAAGGAGGGGCTCGCAGCCATGAGGGCCCTTAAGGATGAGGGATTCAATATACATGTATTTGATAGGTATACCCCGATGACCGATATTGTTGATCTATCATTAAAGGGGGGGAAATAAGCATGAGTATAGTTGCGAATAAGGATAACAGGGTAGTTATTATTGGTGGACCGGCAGGTGTTAATGCTGCAAGAAGGATGGCAGAATTCTCCTATTTGATACAGTCTCCTTTTAATGTACTTGCATTTGTCTTTCCACCGGATGCAGGCAAGACAGCGGAGATAACTTACGGGAATCAATTCTTATCCGTTCCTATCTATCGTACTCTGGATGAGGCTGTAAAGAATCACAGTCAGATAAATACTGCTCTTATATATGTAGGAGCTAACAGGGCATACAAGGCATCTCTGGAGGCATTAAATAGTAATGGAATAAACCTGGTGTCGATGATTACTGAGGGTGTTCCTGAGAAAGACGCCAAGCTCCTTATAAAAGAGGCTAAAATACGTAATAAGATATTCAATGGTCCTTCAGCAATAGGCATCTTTTCTGCCGGTGAGAGTCGATTAGGTGTGGTTGGCGGGGAGTATAATAACCTCAAACTGAGCAAACTACACAGACCCGGGTCATTCGGAGTAGTTACCAAATCAGGAGGGCTTGCCAACGAGATAATGTGGATGGCCAGCCAGTTTGCAGATGGTATTACTACTGCTATCGGAATAGGGGGAGATACATATCCGGGATCAGATTATGTGACCTATTTAGAGATGTTTGAGAACGATCAGCAGACAAAGGCGGTTATCCTGATAGGTGAGATGGGTGGGGATCTTGAAGAAAAGGCAGCAGCATGGTATAGCGAGAAGAAGCGGAGGATCAAGTTAATAGCAACAGTAGCCGGAACCTGTCAGGAGAGACTCCCGAAGGGGATGAAGTTTGGTCATGCAGGGGCAAAAGAGGGGCAGCAGGGTGAAGGGAGCGCGAAAAACAAGATCGAGGTCTTAAAAAAGGCAGGCGCTGTTGTGGCTCCTACCTTTGGGGCATTGGGAAAGGTCATAGAAGAGGTATATAAAGAATTTATTGATAATGGTGTGGTTAGACCGACCAAGGAAGTAGATATTGATACCCTTCCGGATCTTCCAAGGAAGGTTGAAGAATTTATGAAGAGTGGAGAGGTCATGGTGGAACCCCTTCTCAAGAGCACTATCTGTGATGACAGGGGAGAGGAACCGCTCTATGTGGGCTATCCTGCCTCTGAACTAATAGATAAAGGTTATACCATAGCGCATACCATAGGGCTCCTGTGGAACAAAAAGCTGCCCTCACCGGATGAGGCAGAGATAATCAAACGTATCATAATACTATCAGCAGATCATGGACCATGTGTCAGCGGAGCACTTACAACCATTATTGCGGCATGTGCAGGGATAGGTCTTTCCCAGGCAGTGGCAGCAGGTCTTATAATGATAGGACCCAGGTTCGGTGGTGCAGTTACCGAGGCAGGGAGATGGTTCAGATACGGATCTGAAAATTATAAAGGTGAGATAGATTCTTTCCTGGTATATATGAAGGCAAATGTAGGTCCTGTCCCAGGTATAGGACACAGGGTAAAGAGTATGCATAATCCGGACAAGAGGGTAAAGGAACTTATCAGTTTTGTAAAAAGTTTGGATATTTCTACACCTGTACTTGACTTTGCCATGGAGGTCGAGCACCGCACACTCCAGAAGATGCCCAACCTGATCCTGAATGTGGATGGGACAATGGCTGCTATTCTGGTAGACATAGGGTTTCCTCTTGAGACCCTTAACGGTTTCTTTATACTTGCCAGGACCATAGGATTAATAGGACACTGGGTTGACCAGAAACAGCAGGGGAGCAGGCTTATAAGGCTCTTTAAATACCTTGTAAATTATTCATGCCATAAAAAGAGAGAGGTTCCTCCGCTGAGCCGGTAAATAAAATACTCTATCTTATGTGAATACTTTCTACCGTAGGAGCGGTATTAGCCAGCCTGAGGGGGGAAAGAGGTCAGCAAGGCCTTTGACCTATTAGTGCAATTTTACTAAGGAGGATGAATTTGTGAATAGATTTATTTTTTTAATTTTTATCGTGAGCTTAATTGAACCTGCTCTGGCAGGTGGTGATCTTTCTAACGGACATCATCATGGCTCTGACAATGATGGGGGTAAACATTGGGCAGTTCCATATGATGCGTCAAATCGAGCGAATCCGATATCGACGGAAGCTGTTTCTATTGAACGCGGCAGGAAATTATTTCTTCAAAAATGTGCCTCTTGTCATGGCGCAACTGCGAGAGGAGACGGACCCGCAGGAAAGTCGCTAAATCCTAAACCTGCTGATCTGAAAAAGATGTCCGGTACACATCCGGATGGTGATTTTGCCTGGAAAATCGAAAATGGAAGAGGAGTGATGCCGGCATGGAAGAACATATTAAATCAGAATCAGATTTGGGACCTGGTTAATTATATTCAATCGCTTTCAGATAGTGAAAAAAAGAATAATCCCGAACATATTGATGACCATGTTCATTAAATAGAGGAATTAGCTTTAGTGCCTGACCGAAAACACGAGTTTAACCTATAGCTGATGTTACCTTGTATCCTGACTTTTTAATGGCATGCACAATCGGCCTGGTATCGCATGCCTCCAGTCTGAAAAAGTATGTACTCATATCTTTATCTTTTTTATATGGAGTCATGCCAACGCTGATTATATTTATATTGTTATCTTTTATAATATTTGATACCTCTTTAAAGTCCTTAGGATCCCTCCGCATAACCACATCTATCCTCGAACTCGATTCAAGGAGTCCCATCATTTCAATAAAGACCCCGAGTATATCCATAATTGTAATGATCCCTACCAGTTTGCCCATATTAATAACCGGCAATCCACCGATCTTGTTGCGATATATCAATTTGGCAGCATCTTCTACATGTGTATCAGGAGAAACCGTTATCGGATTTGTAGTCATAATACTCCCAACAGTTATGTTGCCAAACCCATAGGAATTGCTATTCTTAGCTCCTGCCTTTGGAGCCATGGCCTCCCTGATATCACTTTCGGTAACTATCCCGATTACTCTATCACTGTCAAGGACAGGGAGATGACGAATACACTTATCCTCCATTAATCTATGGGCCTTTTTTACCGTATCACGTCGCTTCACCGTTATAGGACTCTTTCCCATAATCTCTTTAACTATCATAGATAACCCCCTCTGTCTGGTGCTTACTGCCTGTTTGCATAAGGAACTGAACCGTATGCATTACCCTGATATTCAATCCAGCCCTGTACAGGGCATTCGATAGATGCATCTGACAGGAGGGACACCCTGTGGCCACTATATCCGCTCCTGTCTTCTTTATACTGTTTACCTTTTGTTCCGCTATATATATAGAGAGATTATAATGTCTTATATTAAATATCCCTGCTCCTCCACAACATTTGTCAGCCCCTTCCATTTCAATATATTCCACTCCTTCAATAGCCTTTAATATTTCTCTAGGAGGTTTTTTCACACCCTGTCCCCTGGATAAGTGGCAGGGATCATGATATGTAACCTTGATCCTGTCACCCTTACTCTTTTTTGAATAAATATGGTCAATATTATCCCTTATAAATTTATGGATGTCAACCACTTTTGATGTAAAGGCATCCATCCCATTATCTCCTAAAATTACCCGGTACACATCTTTTAGCATCCTGCCACATGTGGCGCAGCCGGTTATTATTGCATCAACCTCCAATGAATCAAAGATATCAAGATTATTTTCTGCAAGAAAGATAGCAGTATCCCTGTCGCCAATATAGTAGGCCGGGGCACCACAGCAAAACTGATAGCGGGGTATGACCAATTCAATCCGGCTTCTCTTAAGAATATCTATAATAGAGATACCTGTATCCTGATAAACAAGGTCTATCATACAACCGGTAAAAAATGCAACTCTCATACGTGGATTTTTCACTTCCACGACCCCGGGAATCCTATTCCTCAGACAGCTCTCCCCTATATCGGGGATCAATCTATTTATCCTTCCCATAGGAAAAGGTAACGATCTCATTTTCAGGAGAGGGTTATAAATATATTTTACCAGCATACCTATCATCTTTGCGGTAGGGTAAAGAAGCCTTTCACTTCTCAGGATATGCTGTAATATAAACCTCGATGCCGGATCCGATCCTCTATCTTTAAAAAACTGTCCTCTGGCTGCATTTATGATCTTTACAGGATCAATACCGCCGGGACAGTTTTCAACACAGCCCAGACAACCGGTACATTTTGACATACGTTCTTTAAAGCGATCTGTCAATTCAAGTTCACCATTCAGAACAGCCTCAATGAGGCTCAACTTTCCCCTCGCTACCATCGATTCATCACCGGTTACAGCATATGTTGGACAGACAGCCTGACAACTTCCACATCGCACGCATCTGGATACTTCATCTCTGTATTTCTCTAATAACTCATACATGTTGAACCCCGTTCCATTTCTTTTGTATTAATTTATATTGACCTTAAGGATAATATCTTATAATATAGGATAACATTATATTCAAAATATTCAAACTTGAGCGATCGTATTATGTAACCGTTCACAGTTCGCGGTTTACAGTTAACAGTTAACGATTTGAAATCAATATCAAAAATGCTACAAGCTCTACATGATTCATTGAAAAAACTGATAACTGTAAACTGATAACTGTGAACGGTTACGATCTTTTTTTGGGGGGGGGAGATAATCATGAAGTTATTTATAGATACAGCAGATATTGATGAGATCAGGGAGGCATACAGTCTTGGTGTTATAGATGGTGTTACAACAAATCCATCTCTTATAGCCAGGACAGGCAAGGATTTTGAAAAGGTAATAGGTGAGATATGTGCTGTTGTGGACGGACCGATCAGTGTAGAGGCAATAAGCAGAGAATCTAATGATATGATAGAAGAGGCACATCAACTGTCAAAGATCAGCAAGAATATTGTAACAAAAATCCCCATTACAGAACAAGGACTTAAGGCAATAAAAAGATTAAGTCAAGAAAATATTCCTACAAATGTTACATTGATATTTTCTCCTGTCCAGGCGCTCTTGGCAGCAAAGGCAGGCGCCACCTATGTTAGTCCATTCATAGGGAGGCTGGATGATATCAGTCACATAGGGATGGATCTGGTAGAGCAGATAATTACTATATACAATAATTATGATATACAAACAGAGGTTATAGTAGCGAGTGTCAGAAATCCTCTCCATATACTGGATGCCGCATTACTAGGTGCAGATATTGCGACTATACCCTTCAAGGTCATACAACAACTGACCAGGCATCCTCTCACAGATATTGGGATAGAGAGGTTTCTTGCTGACTGGGAAAAGGTGCCAAAAGGAAAAGGATAATAGAGGGCATGCTGTTTAGCCGTTACTTCTAACGGCTAAACAGTTACGGGGGGATAGAATTGCCAATATTTGAATACAATTGTTTAGAATGTGAAAAAGACTTTGAAATGCTGGTTTATGGTGGGTCCGGGGATATAGAATGTCCATACTGTGGAAAGACTAAGGTAAATAAGATGCTTTCCACCTTTAGTTCAAAGAGCGGTGACAGATTCACCGGTTCTTCAGGGGATAGCTGTTCCTCCTGTTCTAAGTCATCGTGCAGTACATGCAGGTAAAAAATAGATATTGACGGTGAAAATAAGAAAACCTATACTTGCACTTGCAGTGAAAGGAGATATTCATTATGAATAATAAGGTGGTTTTTTTCTCAAAAAAGATTCTACTGTCTACTCTCGCAACAATGGTAGTCAGTCTCTTGTTAAGCAGTTGTACGGCTATACCACTATTGGGGCAATCAAAAACAGTAGAAGAGATCGAAGAGGTCGACATGATGGGATCATTGATGGTAGAAATCAAACAATTACAGGCACGACAAGAAGAAACCTCAGCAAAGGTAAAGGAGTTAGAAGAGATGATAGACTCTATGGACCCTAATTTTCAGGAGATGATGAGGGAGCTGAATGAAAGAATAGAGTATATAGAGTCAAAACTTAGCGTAGCGAGAATGGATCTTGATGATACAATAAAAGAGGTAAATAAACTAAAGCTCAAACAAGGGTTGAAGAAGATAGAAGATAATTCGACACACTCCTCCACATACCCAGCCCCTCTGAAAACCATGATCCCCAAAAAGAGAGAGGTACAGAAAGGTTATGCAAGGGCACTTCATCTATTTAACGATAAGAGATATAAAGATTCTATGAAACTCCTTCAAAATCTATCAATTGAAGATTCTCCTGAAGATTTGAGGGACAATATCATATTCTGGATAGGGTATTGTTACTATGAACTTAAAAAATATAATGAGGCCATAGTAGAGTTTTACAGGGTTATTGAAGAATACCCTCACGCTAATAAGGTCATTGACGCCAGGGAGAAGACCGGACTCTCTTACTACATGATGGGCGAAAATAAGATGGCGCTGAAAATCTTTAAAGAGCTCTTAAATGATAATCCTCCTACTGATATCCAAACCAGGATCGAAGAAAAGATAAAAGAGATTGAGGCTGCTGTTCCTGCCGGGCAACCACTGGGGGTTGCCCCTGCAAAATCAGATCGACCAAATCTGAGCTAAATCTGAGAGCGAAAAATGTAAAGTTATTTTTGATCGAGCCCTGATATTTCCTTCAATTGAGGTTATGATGATGTCACAAGAATTATTAATTCTCACAATCACCTCTGCTTCAATAGCTTTTTTTCACACGTTGCTGGGACCCGATCACTATCTGCCATTCATTGTGATGGCCCGTGCAGGGAAATGGTCACCGGTCAAAACAACATGGATAACTATTCTATGCGGTATTGGCCATATAGCAAGTTCTGTTTTGCTGGGCATTGCAGGTATTGCTTTGGGTATCGCTGTCACAAAATTAGAAGCGCTGGAATCGTTTCGTGGCGGACTTGCAGCGTGGGCACTTATAGCTTTTGGCCTGGTGTATTTTGTTTGGGGGTTACGCAAGGCATTGCAAAATCAACCACACAAACATTTGCATATCCATGGAGAAGAAGGCAACCACATTCACAGGCATGTGCATACCAAAGAACACGCGCACGTCCATGAGAGAGAAGGAACTGCAAATCTTACCCCCTGGATCATCTTTACAATTTTTGTTTTCGGTCCTTGCGAGCCTTTAATACCAATACTAATGTATCCTGCAGCAAAAAGTAACCTTTTTGGTTTAGTGCTGGTAACCGGTGTTTTCGGAGTAGTGACAATTATGACAATGCTGGGCGTTGTCCTGATTTCATATCAGGGGGTAAAACTTCTGCCTATTAGACGATTGGAACGGTATACCCATGCTTTAGCTGGTGCCACAATATGTCTTTGCGGAATGGCGATTCAATTCCTCGGGTTATAAGGCTTGACCTTACTGCAAAAACTTCAAAAACAGGGTAGCCGCCAGCGTTGTCCGGTTAGGTTTTTGCATAAGAATAATTTTTCAACCTAACTGAATTTTGATGACACTAAAGAGTAGAAAAGTGCCTAAAATG
>QIDP01000183.1 GCA_003229375.1 Nitrospirota bacterium | reverse complement strand
ACTTACTATTTTAGAAGGATTCACAATGTCTATCAATCCCTATTTATCCCTTATTGCTACCGTAGTAATTGGGAGAAGAGCCAGAATTTTCGTTCTTTTAGAGTTGCATATACTAAACGAGGAAACCATTCCAATGGAGCTGAAATTGTCCTTCCATCGCTTAGGTCTACACTTAGAGTATCCTTCGTTACTCTTACATTTTCAGCGTATGGGACTTCTATTTCAACTGCCGAAATACTCATTCCATGCCTCCAATAATCTTGAATGATTGTAACTACCCAGGTCTCCCCCTTTTCCAAAGGGGGAGACCTGGGTAGTTACTAATTTTTTAGAAAACCAATTGATTTTGTTTTCATTTTGATTTAATCTTAGTTAGTGTCCATCCATTAATGGATGGACTCTAAGTTACAAATCTCGAAATTTCTATACTCAATGGTCATTTATAAAGCTTTACTTCCATTCTTAATCTTTTTTCTGATAAACCTTTCTTATCCAAATCCTGGAGAGGGGAGAAGGTCTCACACAGAAGTCTCCTCAAATGAAATATCATGCTCCAGGGATGAACAAATCGAAAATAGAAGATCAAAAATTACAAGAGGTGAGGGAGAACTTTCAGTGAAGACATCTTCAAGCAAAAAGGGAAAAAGATTATTAGTGGATATATCTATCATAGGCGCTATGACCATGTCAGTGGCCTTATTAAAAAGTGATATCAGGGAGGGAATTTTAGAAAGGGGCTCGCTTGATAACATTATAGAGAATTTTAAGGACCCCTATAACAAGGCTAAGGAGGGAGCAAGGATTGATGATGATTCTTTTATTCTCAATTATGTGGCCCATCCCCTATCTTATACCGGGATGGGCCTGTATTAAAAGGAAAGAGGGTACAGTGATTGCTCTGCCTTCACCTTTACACAGGTGCATAATATAATATGGGAGTATGTCATAGAAGGGAGTTTTGTTCCACCCTCTGGTAAAGATCTCATTACAAACCTTACCAGTGCAGGTATTTCCATTTTTGTCATGGACAGGCTTTCGAGATACGGTGAGAAACATATAGATAAGAGATGGTATTATCACATCTTGTACTGGTTAAATCCATTTAATCCTATAAATGATAAACTCTTTAAAAAGGGGTTTTCAGGTGTCTTTAATATTTATGTCACAGAGGATAGATTATTAAAACATCTCGGAATTTCTATAACTTATTGATAGTAAAGGTTTCTTTTTTTGGAGAAGACTCCTATTTATTTTTTTTCAACGGACAACTGAATAACTATCAACTGACATTACGAGGAATTTAATATTGAAATTCGGTAAGTTTGAGATATATCCGGTTTCTGACGGATCCTTTATGCTGGATGGCGGGGCTATGTTTGGAACCGTGCCCAGGGTTCTATGGCAAAAGACCAATCCTGCAGATGAAAAAAACAGGATACTTATGGGACTAAATCTCTTATTGATAAAGACCGGGAAAATGAATATTCTGATAGATACTGGTATAGGTGATAAATATGATGAAAAAATTTACCGGATATATAAAATAGAGAGGAGACAACACCTTTTAAATTCACTAAAAAAGCTGAGAATCTTACCCGATGATATTGATATAGTAATAAATACCCATCTGCATTTTGATCATGCAGGAGGAAATACTATTAAAAATAAAAAGGGAGAAATCCTACCCACCTTCCCAAAGGCAAAGTACTTTATCCGGAAGGGGGAGTGGAGGGATGCCCTGAATCCTGATGAACGCAGCAAAGCCAGTTATCTCTTTGAAAATTTTCAGGTATTGGATACAACAAATCAATTGATACTAATCAAAGGAGATACAGAGATAGAAGAGGGTATCAGAATTATTAAAACACCGGGCCATACCCGGCATCATCAATCTGTCTTAATAGAATCTGAGGGACAAAAGGCCATCTATTTAGGAGATTTAATACCTACAACCTCCCATATCCACGTCCCTTATATTATGAGCTATGATCTCTTTCCTCTTGTAAGCTTAAAGACTAAAAAGAAGATATTGAATAACGCATTAAAAGAGGATTGGCTATTAATCTTCGAGCATGATCCGCTCATAAAGATGTGCTATCTTACTAAAGAAGACAAAAAGTTTAAGATAGATGAAAAGAGATTGATCCTGCGTTGATTCTTATTGTCCTCAGTCCTAAATATCAAAATATACATTTTAAAGGTAAATTTAACCTAAATTGATCGATTCTTTCATGTCGGGCGAGACGCCCGGCCTACTGTTGTCTGAATTATCAACCCTTATCAGTAGGACAGGCGTCTCGCCTGTCCTCACTCATTGGGTGATTGGCTATCGCTTTCGAAATTTTTGATATTTGATATTTTTCTCATGATGATCGTGGTGGTTCTATATATCTCACATAACAGGACTCTAATCCAAAATCCTTAAGGAGATTCTCTGTTGAAGAGTTCAGGTTCCAGAGTCTCAGTTTGATCCCGTACCTTTGTACCCTCCTGATCCTCTTATGAAATAAGACCCTTAGGGCCTGCGGGGTTATGTGGCTTACATTTTTAAAATTCAAAACTATATCCATCTTCCCCTTCTTAAAGGCAAGGAGTATCTTTTTTCTCAACCTCTTTGCTGTAATCTTATCCAGCACTCCATATAGATCTATCAATATGGCCTGAAATTTTTCACTCTTTTTAACCTTTATCTTCAGAAAATAATCAATCTTCTCTACGGTCTCATGTGCCTTGTCTTTTACCACCTTTATAGTATGCGGGATAAGATCCTCTTTTGGCAATGTAGGTATGGTCTTCTGAAGTTTGTTTAATATCTCGGAAAAGGGTGAGAGTTCTCCTCCGGGCAACTTTTTGGCCATCCTTCTAAAACCCCAGTTCAACAATAATTTTTGCGGTATCCTGTCATGGATGCGGAACAGCCTTCTCGCTACCGAAGGTATGGAATAGAATTGATGATATGCCCAGCGGTATCCCTCGCTCAAGGTCTCAGGTGACATCATCCTGGGTTTAAACAATACGTGAGCGCCATTATATTTAGACCAGTCATAGCTTATAATCCTATTCTCACTTATCAATTTTTTTGTCCATACTGTACCAGGAAGAGGAGTAAGTATATAAAATGTAGCAACCTCAATCTTATTCTTTTCCAAAAATCTTACTGTCTTCTCAAATATACCTTCATTATCACTATCAAAACCGAATATTATACTGGCTATTACCATGATCCCATGATCATGAAATTTTTTAATGGCCTCTTCGTATTTTTCAACATTATTAAATGTCTTCCCTACACCTGCTAAACTCTCGCTGGATAAACTCTCCATCCCCACATACATCCCCACACAACCGCTCTCTTTAGCCAGTTTCATAAGCTCGGGGTCCCGTGCCATGGTAATGCTTGCCTGACTTCCCCACTGAAACTTTAGCGGGGCCAATCTCCTGAATAACTCCTTGGCATACTTAGGATTTCCTATCATGTTATCATCGACAAAGGCAATGAAATTACCATCTATCCCTTCAATCTCACGTATAACTTCATCAACAGGGCGCTGACGATACCCCCTTCCAAAAAACTCTGTAACAGAGCAGAATTCACAGGAAAACGGGCATCCCCTTGTAGTCTGAACCGTGCTGCCTATATTATAGGCGCCCTTCTTCAGGAGGTCTCTCCTGGGATTAGGAAGACCAACAAGGTCAGATGGTTTTGAGGCCTTATAGAACGTCTTCATGCGTCCCCTCTTGAAATCCTCGATCAGAGATGCCCATACACCCTCTGCTTCACCTATAACTACTGTATCGGCATGCTGTATTGCCTCCTCCGGCATGGCGCTTGGATGTATTCCCCCTAATATCACCTTTACCCCTCTTGCCCTGAACTGCGCAGCTATTTCGTACGCCCTTGGGGCATGGGCGGTCATTACTGTTATTCCTACAAGGTCTGTATTATCTTCGAAGTTTATATTCTCAAGGTTTTCGTCAACAATGGATATCTCTACATCCGGCGGCGTCAGGGCTGCAACCATTGTCAAACTCAATCTGGCAAACCAGAATGATCTTGCCTCCTTTGCGGAGTGCTTCATATACATATCCTGTTCGGTAGGTGAAACAAGTAAAAGTTTCATTCAAAATCCCCTTTTCTTTTTCATTCCCTCATCATAGAGTTTGTTATACATAATTTCCCATTCATTACTTCCCTCAGGTATCTTTTTTGAGTATGAAGCAATGGTATTCTTTACAGCCTCATCAATCACATCGTCTATCTTCAATTCTTCGGTGATAGTTGATACAACCTGAAGACGGACATCATTGGCTTCCTTTAGAAATTCTACCATCTCATTCTCTGATAATCTCTTTATGATCAGATTAGAGAGATGATTTATTTTTTCACGACTTAACCTCATACCTAATATCCCTCTTCATAATATCAGTCCACGTTCCCTAACGAGCTTTTTTTTGACCATCTGGAACACACTCCTATAGTCCACATTTCCCTTATCTATATCATCACTATATCTTCTTAATATCTCCTTTACTTCCTCATTCAATCTATTCTCCACCATAAGATCCTCTGTTATAACATGGGCAATTTCAGCAGATATCTCCTTTTCATTGACTATGGGGCGGACATAATCCTTTTTGATAATATTTGTCGTAACTGACCGCGATATATATTCGATCATCTCTTTTTTTAGTCGCATACAAATCACCTCTAATTATAGAAATGCCTGGTCTTAATCCTTTCTTTTATAGCATGAATTTATAAAAAATTCAATTAAAAGTTTCTATTTTCCTTCAAACTCCTTCCTGATCATGTCCATCTTCTCAGGTGATATAAAGATATCAAGAGCGGTAAGCGCAAGTGCTTTGGCGCCTGTTACTATCCCCTTTATTCCCTTCTCTGATATAGCTGCATCCCTGAACCCGGGAGAATGACAGACAACATCATCATCGCAGATGGAAATATCCGCATGGATTGTTGGAATTGTCTGACTAACATTCCCGATATCGGATGACCCCATATCTCCTTTCTCATCTCCGGGGTCTTCTCTGATATCTATGAGGGACAGATTGTCCCTGAATATCTCTGCTAAGGTATAGTTTGGTTTGAATGGCCGGTATATAAGCCTCTCCGTTTTTATATCCAGTTCTGTGCCTGTTGCTATTGCAGCCCCCCTCGCGCATTCCTTTACCTTTTCAACCACCTTTTTGAAATACTTCTCTTCCAATGCCCTTACATAGAATTGTGCTGATGCCATTTCCGGAATGATATTCGGGGCATATCCTCCCTCTGTAATAATCCCATGGATCCTGACATCGTTTTTTAATTGCTGACGCAGTGCGTTTATGTTGTTAAAGGTGAGTATAACACCATCAAGTGCATTAATCCCTTTGTGCGGATAGGCTGCTGCGTGTGCTGCCTTTCCATGAAAGACAAATCCTATCTCTGCAACCGCAAGCATCAGCCTTACCATTTTTGTCTTATTGGAGGGATGAATCATCATCGCTATATCTATATCCTCAAATATCCCCTTCTCGATAAGGATTATTTTTCCCCCGCCTCCTTCTTCTGCCGGGGTGCCCACTACAACGATTTTCCCTATAGAATCAGCAGCCACTTTCTTCAATGCAACGGCTGCACCAACACTGGCAGATCCTACAATATTATGACCGCAGGCATGTCCTATTTGAGGGAGTGCATCATACTCTGCTAAAAACGCGATAGCAGGACCATTTCCCGGGCCTTTAAAGACCGCATTAAATGCTGTTTCAAGTCCACCGATTCCCTTTGTCACCTCAAAGTCATTTTTTTCTAAAAAGGTTGTAAGAACCTCTACGGCCTTAAATTCCTTAAATTTTACCTCAGGATTTGAATGGATGGTCATACAGATGTCAATAAGATCTGTTTTTAGCCTGTCCACCTCTTTGATGACAGATTCTTTTAACCTGTTTTGCATAATCTTTCCTTACTCCTACCCTTGATACTTCTCCATAACAAATTTTATAATAATCAGGATAAACGGAGAGGTATGAAACAAAAGGTCAAATATATCAATAGGACGATTCAGGGTTCCCTTATATAGCATAATCAACTTCTCTATCAGGTGAGGCATGGGTCTGAAAGGGGCCAGTCCAAGTAATATAGCAAATATGATTAATGTAGAATAAGGAATTTTTTCCAACATAATTAATTAATTTATATCATAATTTAAATATTAAATAGTGTATAATCATTTTTACATCAAAACTGCCTTCTTGGCAAGATTTAATTTGAAATGGAAATATATCTTATTATCATTCTTTGCAGCTATGTTTTAGTCGTACTTTTCGGTTATTGGTTAAAATTTCTAAATCTGCGCCATCTCGAAAAATACGGAGCAGATATACCTCCGGAATTTGAAGGACATATTGATGGCAAATTGTTAAAAAAAACCAGAGACTATACTGTCGAACACTCTCGCTTTGGATTTGTTGAATCAATTTTCAGTAATCTCCTTTTGCTTATATTTCTCTTTGGCGGTTTATTGCGCATTTATAACTCATGGATTTCATCCCTGAATTTGCCATTTGTTTTATCAGGGATAGCCTTTTTCCTGACTTTGGGTTATGCTGAAATCATCCTTTCTATACCATTTAATCTATACAGCACATTTAAGATAGAGAATAAGTATGGCTTCAATACTGTAACACCGTGGTTATGGATAACAGATTTTTTGAAATCGTTGTTACTTTCTATAATTCTCATCAGTATCATAATATCGATCGGATTCTGGTTAATTCAAGCAAGTCCCAATTATTGGTGGTTATGGATCTGGGGTTTCTTCCTGATCTTTAGTCTCTTTATGATGTATATCTCACCCTATATTATTGAACCCATCTTTAATAAATTCACACCCATTGATGAAGAGAGGCTAGAGAATAAGATCAAAGAGTTAATGCAAAAGATTGGAATCAGGGTAAGTAGAATCTTTAAGATGGATGCCTCTAAACGGAGTAAACACACAAACGCATATTTTACAGGTATTGGAAAGGTTAAAAGGATCGTCCTGTATGACACTCTGTTAGAAAAAATGGAAGATAATGAGATTCTTGCTGTATTGGCTCATGAAGCCGGACACTGGAAGAAAAGACACCTTTTAAAGACTATATTTCTTTCAGAGCTCATCGGATTAATAGTTATTTATATTGCCTTTAGGATTATACAAACAGATATCCTGACAGGTATGTTTCATATTGAACCACCTACTCTTTTCGCAAAATTGATAATACTGGCCTTTATAGGGAGTATTGTCTCTTTTCCATTCACACCAATAGGCAGCTATCTTTCCAGACATTTTGAAAAGGAAGCCGATTATTTTGCCTGTGAATTAACAGGAAATCCGGAAGGGATGGTCAGTTCAGTCATAAAATTATCCAAAGATAATCTCTCCAATCTGCATCCCCATCCCTGGTATGCTATATTTTATTATTCACATCCTCCGGCAGTCAAGAGGATAAGAGAGATTCAGTCTTTTTAAATTTTAACAGGGTTGACATAAGGTGCATTATAAATTAACCTATAACTTATAATTTATGACTCATAATTAATTAAAATTAGAGGAGGACAGGATCAAATGGAAAAAAATAATAAAAAGAGATTGTATGGGCTATTGTTTGTTGTAATCTTTATCGCCCTGGGTATGTTTATAGAAAGGGCAGAAGGAGAAGAAGAGTATTTTAGAAATTTGAATATTGCAAGGGCGAGAAGAGATACCCCTGCGCCTGATTTTACAATTAAAGATATCAATGGAAATGTAATAAGCTTAAAAGGTTTAAAAGGCAAGGTTATACTTTTAAACTTTTTTACTACATGGTGAGGATGGTGCCGGAAGGAGGCTCCTTCCTTAGAGAATCTGCATAATGAATTTAAGGGTAAAGACTTTGTTACCCTTGGAATCTTTAACGACTCCGGATCAGCAGAAAAGGTAAACCTCAAAATAAGAAATTTCATGAAAAAGCATAACTTGACATATACTGCTGCCTCTGACATTAATCAAGTTGCAAGTCGTAAGTACGGTGTTTCAGGGATTCCTGTTAATTTTATCATCAATCGTAAAGGAAACATCATAGGAAAGACAGTGGGCT
This sequence comes from Nitrospirota bacterium, assembly GCA_003229375.1. GTDB lineage: Bacteria > Nitrospinota > Nitrospinia > SZUA-224 > SZUA-224 > SZUA-224. Next base: position 2,717 of record QIDP01000183.1, on the reverse strand, counting down.
ACAGGGATTGGAGTAGTAATGATGCAAAGGGATTGATTAGTGATTTATTAAAAAATAAAAAGTAAGGGGGATACAATGAAATCAATTTTTTTTATGAAGAAAATTCTTATTGGATTTGTTATTATTTTATTCTGTTCAGGTTTAGCTTCTTGCGCCTCTAAAGGAAGGGTTGAGAAAAACGTTTTGACCGATTTTAATAAAGAAGCAGACTTTCCCAATATTGATCCGTCTGCTTATGTCTCTCCTGAAGCTACTGTTATAGGACATGTAATGATCGGGAAAAGGGTTTACCTGGCTCCTCACTCGTTTGTTCGTGGAGACGAGGGCCAGCCACTTCATATTGGAGATGAATCAAATATCCAGGATTCAGCAGGAGTTCATGCCTTAGAGACCGAGGAGCTGCACAGCGGCCACTGGGAACAATTAGAAGGGAGACGTTTTTCAGCCAATGGAAAAAGATTGAGCGCCATGGAATCTAATGACAGGACAGGATATGCCGTCTATATAGGCAAAAGGGTTTCTATTGCTCACCAGTCTCTGGTTCATGGTCCTGCCTATGTTGGAGATGATACCTTTATCGGTATGCAGTCCCAGATCTTTAATGCAAAGGTCGGAAAGAATGTGGCAATCGGTGTCAAATCCTTAATTACTAACGGGGTATCTATCCCTGATGACCGTTATGTGCCACCGGGTTCTGTTATCACAACCCAGGCACAAGCAGATGCCTTGCCTTCCAGAGTGGGATCACCTTATGAAAATACCAACAAGGCTGTTGTTCATGTTAATACCTCTTTGGCAGATGGCTATAACGGGAAAGAGCTGAAAAATAGCGATCATTAAATAGTAGCGCTTAAGTGATCTCGTAACTACTCAGGTGGATAGTCTATAGGTATTTAGCTGAATAGTGAGGAAGAAATATGCGAGATCATACAAATTTGCCGGCTGTGAGTTAAAAAAGGTGTTGGGAGCCTTGATTCGTTCTTTGCGCAGTCCTAACAGACTACAGTCTAAACAACCTGAGTAGTTACCTCTTAACTTTAGATCACGTCAGGCGCTTATAAACAAGTCACCATCCCGCACCTTGTATTCATGCATTTCATCTATTATCCCTTAATTACCCCGAGTGGTCTCAGTTTTGCCACCTTTCTTGATATCCCTGCATTGTGGACAATATTAACGACATCCGATATATCCTTATACGCCTCAGGCATTTCTTCCTTTAGCGAGTTTCTGCTTCCGGCCCTTACATATATACCCTTATCTTCCAGTTCTCTGTTTATCGATCTACCCTTTGCAGCCTTTATTGCAGCATGTCGACTCATAACCCGCCCTGCGCCGTGACAGGTACTCCCGAAGGTCTCGTCCATTGCTTTCTCTGTGCCCACAAGCACATATGAGCTTCTTCCCATATCACCGGGTATGATCACAGGCTGTCCAACACCCCTGTAGACCTCCGGTATCTCAGGATGGTTGGCCGGATATGCCCTTGTAGCACCCTTCCTGTGCACAGCCACCATGATCTTCTTGCCATCAACAGCAGTATGTTCCTCTATCTTTACTATATTATGTGCAACATCATATACCAGCGACATCCCCAATTCCCGGGGGCTTATACTCAGCACCTTCTGAAATACATCTATTGTCCATGACATCAGACACTGTCTGTTTGCCCATGCATAGTTTGCAGCGGCCTTCATTGCAGCAAGATAGTCTCTTCCCTCGGGAGAATTGATAGGTGCACATGCAAGCTGTCTGTCAGGAAGTTTTATGTTGTATTTTTCAACTGCCCTGTTCATTACCTCCAGATAGTCTGTGCATACCTGGTGTCCGAAACCCCTTGACCCGGAGTGGATCATAACGGTTATCCCGCCCTCTTCCAATCCGAATGCATCAGCTGCATCCTTTTCAAATATCTTTTCAACATACTGTATCTCTAAGAAGTGGTTCCCTGAACCGAGTGTCCCCTGCTGACGTCTCCCCCTCTCATACGCCCTCTTACTCACCTTGTCAGGATCAGCGCCCTCAAGACAACCATTGGCCTCTGTATGTTCAAGATCCTCTGCATCTCCGTATCCCCTTTCAATAGCCCATCCTGCCCCCTTTGTAAATACCGCCTCCTCCTCATCGTGTGAGAGGTTTACCTTTCCCCTTGAACCGACTCCGGTCGGGACATTGGCATAAAGGGCATCAATCAATGACCTTATCTTTTCCCTTATCTCTCCTACCCTCAGATTACTCCTGAGCAGGCGCACCCCGCAGTTGATATCATAGCCTGTCCCGCCAGGTGATACAATACCATCATCGAGTCTGGTGGCAACCACGCCACCTATGGGAAGTCCATATCCAAAATGGATATCAGGCATAGCAAGAGAGGCCTTAACAATACCCGGGAGTGTTGCACCATTGGCGACCTGTTCTATGGAATTCTCCTTAATGATGGCCTTTATCATCCTCTCATCAGCATAGATTATCCCCGGAACCCGCATCCCCTCCTTATAACCTATAGGGATCTCCCATCTGTAATCATCAATCTTTTTTATATCCTTAGACATAATCATTTACCCATTACGATTTGAACCTATTCTAACATTTCAAAAATAATATTGGCAAGCATTATTTATCCTTGATTGTGATTCAGACAGTGAAAAAAAGAAAAGCTCATCCAAGCCTCGCCTTTGGTAATTTCAAGAATTTCTTGGCGAGGTCACCACAAATTA
>QIDP01000030.1 GCA_003229375.1 Nitrospirota bacterium | reverse complement strand
TGGGGACGAATTTTAACAAGGATGATAATATTACCATGTATTGATCATGAGAGGGTCAGTCCTCGTCACATAGTTATGTGACCTTAAAGGCATTAGGATATAAAAACCTCAGGGATTATTGGGGAACAGATGATTGGGTCATAGCTTCAACAGATGATATAATGGATAATCTCTCTAAAACATATGGATGGACAGATGGGACAATTGTAGTAGACAATGTGTGGGCAGAGAGGGACGGTGATTGGGCAATAACAGGTGATGATATAAAAGGAAACAAAGCAAAGGTGCCCGATCCGGAGGTGCTAAAAGGGCTGGAACATGCATTTTATCGAACGCTTTCTGTTGAGGGCGCCTTTCTAAACTTTGACTATCTCATGAGTACGGGCGCTGCCTCGATCACATGGGTTCCTGATTTGCCTGTAGATGAATTTTATGATGTGTTTGTATGGTTAAAGGGCGATATAGGTTTAGATGATGGTGTTACATACATAATCAGCAGAATCAGTGGGGATGAGGAAACTATAATAGATGAAGTAGCTGATTTTAATCAAATCCGCGGAGAGGGACCCGGTTGGTATCTATTGGGAACTTACGGTTTTAAGGCCGGCCGCAAGTGGCGTGTAAAATTACAGACAACAGAAGCCGGGGCCTATGCAGATGCTGTAATGTTTGCACCTGCACTTGACACAGATGGGGATTTGATCAGGGATGGTCAAGAGAATATGATAGGCTCTGATCCTAAAAATCCAGATACTGATGGAGATGGGATTGATGATGGGGAAGAGATAGGGCCTGATCCATCCAACCCTCTTGACTCAGATGGAGATGGTGTGCCTGATATCTTAGAACCCGGTGATGAGGCAAAGGATAATAAAATCATAGCATGTAAAATAACCTCCGGGGTAGCAGAGAACCTCTTACTCCCGGCTTTTGCGGATAAAGAAATTAAGATAAAGACCAGTGCAGGGAGATTAGAGTTAGATAAGAATAGGGTACCATACCTCACACCATTGACATCAGAGGATAAGCTCGGAATTGACTCTGCTTATGATTACCCTCTGGGACTCTATTCATTTAGTGTAAAGGATGCTTCTACTGCTGCCGTTACAATAACCCTCCCTGAAGGTATCCAGCCTAATGCTGTATATCGTAAATATGATGGGACGAATTTCACTCCCTTTGAGGGTGGTGTCAACGGTCTGAATGATGGGGATAATCTATTTATACTTACAGTGACCGGTGATGGTGATGGCGGTCCTGCTGTCCCTGTGGAAAATCAGGGTGTGGATGGGAGTAACGGGAGCAATGGTGGCAAGAGGATTGTAGGTGGTGGTGCGGCCTGCTTTATCTCTATAGCAGGGTTTTAAAAATCAGGTGAAGGGTTACCAAAATAATTTATGGGTGGCCCGGTCCTCTCTCCCCCACGGGGAGAGGGTTAGGGTGAGGGGGATTTTCAGGTGAAAGATATGGGATTTAAAATAAAGATCAGGAAGCTCTTATTACAGACAGTAATAGCTGGAATATCCATTATTCTGGTATCCTTTGCAAGCGTCATGGATGTGGCGTGCCTTGAAATAAAGGATTGGGTCATTGTTGATAAGGCATGGCTTGATAAGAATCTGGGCGGGAATGATAAAGATATTACTAGCCAGGGGGCAGAGGACCCTTCAAATCCGGCAGTGCTTTTTATAGAGGTTGCCCCTGATAGTGAGTATACCGGATGGAACGGTATTGAAAGCAAATGGAGTAAATATAAAGGGTATGCATCCGAACATATCGGCAAAAAGAAGGGGAACAAAATATTGTGGGAGGCTATACACACTAAATGGCCCAGCGATGTTGACAGAGATACAAGTGAATGGGGGCCGGGTATTCAGCCGAATCATTTCCCTGATTTTATATTAGATACAATGAAATCGAGTGCAGAGGTAGCGTGCCTGACTACCGGGAATAAGTGGTGTACTAAAAAGTCCTCCGGTATGATCGGGCTGCTCGATCCTATTACTGCAGCAGATAAATTTTTACAAAAATTTCCTGTCAGTCACAATGCACCTTCTGCCAAAAACAATGATATCCACATAGTGATATACATGGAACGTTTACCCCATGACTATGTTTGGGCAAGCCTGTTATACTGGCTTTTTGATTTTTACGGCTATCCCTCTGAAAAGCTGCATATGCTGAACGGTGGTTTAGAGAAGTGGAAGAATGATGGCGGGCCTGTGGTATCGGGTAAAGGGCCGGCAATAAACCCGGCTGATTATAGATTTATTCCGGAATTAAAACCTGAGGTATTAGCAGATAAGACCCTGACACGCGCAGTAACAAAGGGTGTAATTAAGGGGATTGTGCTGGATGTCCGTGGTGATCCAGATACTAAGGATCCATTAGAACCGGGAGGGATTACCGGGTGGTCTTCTTCACCAAATTGGTGGGATCCTATGCAGGGATATCATATTGCAGGTAATGTTTATTTTCCATGGGATGATTCACTGGAGAAGAATGCCGAAGGCAGGTGTATAGATTATAAAGGTGAATGTGTGTGGAAGTATGGATTAGATCCGGGGTTACAGAAGACCTTTGAAGCAAAATCGATCGGGAAGGATGATCTTATTCTCCTCTATTGATCATGAGAGGGTCAGTCCTCGTCACATAGTTATGTGACATTAAAGGCGCTTGGATATACAAATGTCAGGAATTATTTTGGCGGGTCAGAGGATTGGGTCCTTTCCTCCCTGGATGATGTAATGGCTAATCTCCTTTCAACCCGAAACTGGACAGACGGGACGATTGTGGTTGACAATATATGGGCTAACAGGGATGGCAGATGGTCGGTAATAGGGGATGATATAACAAGAGATCCGCATGGTCATGATTATTCAACAAAGATTGTTTCAGGCGCCTTTCTAAACCATGATTACCTCCTTAGTAATGGTAAAGCCTCGATCACATGGATTCCGGAGATCCCTGTAGATGGAGATTACGAGATATATGTATGGTTAGATAAGGAGGTCTCTTCCAGGGATCATACCTATACAATTAATTACAGTGATAGTAAAGATACTATTACAATCACTCCTAAGTATACGGGATGGCATCTATTGGCAGGTAATAAGGCAATAAAAGGATCGCTTTCTAAGGCATATCAATATTATCGGTTTAATAAGGGGATGAAAGGGGACGTAATCCTGAATACAGATGCCGATAATGTATATGCTGATGCAGTGATGTTTTATAAGGTGCCATAGGATTACACTCCAAATCAGGTTGTTTAGACTGTAGTCTGTTAGGACTGCACAAAGAACGAATCAAGGCTCCCAACCGCTCTGAGCTTTGTATGATCATATTTCTTCCTCACTATTCAGCTAAACACCTATAGACTATCCCCCTAAGTAGTTACTATTTTTATACATCATTCCCTGATTTTTGTCTATAGTTTTCTATAAAGAGGCGGTTGCGAAATAGCCCTTTTTCAGAAAAAATGTTGCAATTTTCCTGTTTTTTATGTTAATGTTTCTACAGGTTTAAAAAGCATTTCCTGTCAGCACTTATGCCACATAATATTGTTGAGATGAAAAATATAAATGCAAGATTTAAGTCCTTTTCTTAAGCCTTTACTAACTAATTTGGATAAGAATCAGATATTTTTTGATGATGAGTGAGACATATACAAAATTTGAGAGGTTAAAGGATATCCTTCAGGAGATGGATTCTGTCCTGGTGGCCTTTTCAGGGGGGGTAGACAGCACGTTTCTCTTAGATACCTCAAAGGGGGTACTGGGAACAGATAAGGTTATAGCTGTAACAGCTACCTCCAGTACCTATCCGGGCAGGGAGCTCAATGAATCGAAAGGTATTGCTGCAAAATTCGGGATAAGACACCTGATAATAGAATCTGAAGAGCTTAATATCCCTGGATTCAGCGAAAATACTCCTGACAGGTGTTATTATTGTAAAGGGGAACTATTTTCTAAGCTGAATGATATTGCACAGAAGGAAGGGACGAGATATATATTAGATGGTTCTAATTATGATGATATTGGTGATTACAGGCCAGGGATGAGGGCCGCTGCTGAAAGGGATGTAAGGAGTCCATTAAAGGAGGTTGAGTTGACAAAGGATGAGATCAGGCTTTTGTCAAGAGAAAATGGACTTAAGACATGGAATAAACCTTCCTTTGCCTGTCTTGCCTCCAGGTTTCCATACGGGGATAGGATTACCCGGGAAAAGCTGGTAATGGTTGACCGTGCAGAAGAGGTGTTAAGGGATCTCGGGTTTGGCCAGGTCAGGGTACGACATCATGGTGATATTGCCCGTATTGAGGTAGCAAGGGATGAGATGGAAAAAATTTTAGGAGAGGGGATTATAAAGACCATTACAGAAAGATTAAAAGAAGCGGGATACACATATGTAACATTAGATCTGGAGGGATACAGGACAGGAAGTATGAACGAAAATCTATAGCCTTCAAGACAATCTTTCCACAATCATTGCCACGGCATTTCCACCACCGAGACAGAGGGTAACCAGCCCTCTATTCAAATTTAGATTTTTCATGGCGTAGAGGAGTTTAACCAGGATAATAGCCCCTGTTGCACCAAGAGGGTGTCCGAGGGCAACTGCCCCTCCATTGATATTGACCTTTTTTTCATCAAGGTCGAGTTCCCTGATTACAGCAATGGCTGCTGCTGAAAAGGCCTCATTCAACTCTATGATATCAATATCAGAGAGTGACAGGCCTGTCTTCTCAAGAAGATTCCTTACTGCTATAGGGGGTGCCATCATAACCCACTTTGGTTCTATGCCCCCGGAGGCATATCCGATTATCTTTGCCATTGGTTTTAGCTTTAATTCCCGTGCCCTTTCAGCGGTTGTAACAACCACTGCTGCCCCGCCATCATTCAGACCCGGGGCATTCCCTGCTGTAACTGTCCCTCCATCTTTGAATACAGGATTGAGCCTTGCAAGATCCTTTAGACTCGTCTTCCTTGGGTCTTCATCAGTATCAAAGATCAATCTATTCCCCTTCTTCTGAGGGAAACTCACAGGGACTATCTCCTCCTGGAATCTCCCCCCCTTTATGGCCTTTAGCGCCTTCTGGTAGCTATTATATGCATATTTGTCCTGTTCCTCCCTGTCAATCTTATACCTGTCTGCCACCAACTCCCCTGTCATACCCATATGAAAATTATTATACACATCCCAGAGTCCATCAATGATCATAAGGTCTGTGAATTGACCATGCCCCATCCTGGACCCCTTTCTGACACCCTCCAGCATATAAGGGACCCTGCTCATATTCTCCATCCCGCCAGCTACCACAACATTAGCATCTCCTGCTATAACCGCCTGTGCAGCTAACATCACGGCCTTCAATCCAGAACCACACACCTTATTAATGGTCAACGCACTTACGCTGTCAGGGAGTCCGGCGCCCAATGCTGCCTGCCGTGCCGGTGCCTGACCCAGCCCGGCCCCAATGACATTCCCCATAATGACCTCGTCCACATCCCCGCCCCTGATACCAGCCCTCTGTATAGCTCCATTTATAGCTATGCTTCCGAGTTCTGTGGCCTTGATGCCGCTTAATGATCCCAGGAAACTCCCTATAGGGATCCTTGCCGCACTGATGATAACTGCTTCATTCATATTTCCACAGTATTCCTGATTTCTTTACCTTTTGAGATAACAGCGAATAGACTTGTACAGCAATAGCGGCCCCTAAGAAATCAAAGATTACATCATATATATCTGCTGTGCGAGAGACAACAAAGGATTGATGAATTTCATCGCTGATTCCATATATGGTAGCAAAGATAATAGCCAATAAGGCAATCCTCTTCCTGTTATAGGTCGATGTCTTTTGGAATGCCCTAACGAGGAGAATACCCAATACCCCATATGCGACCATGTGGAGGACCTTGTCTATATGCGAAACAGAGGGTATTAATCTTATACTCTCTCTAGATGAAAAATTGAATATAATATAACAATATATTAAGACAGGCAACCAATACAAAAGATATACTTTTACATTATCTCTCATAAACCTTCTTTGTTCACCACGGCCAGATCAGCTTTTACATCTCGTATTTACCAAAATCCTCGGGACTCAGATTCTCCAACCACTTCTTCCACTGCTCGGAATCGTCATCTTTTATGCTCTCGCTTAGATCTATACTCTTTGCCTCCTCTATTACCTTCTCAGATACATATATAGGGGCCTTTGCCCTCAGGGCAACTGCAATGGCGTCACTCGGGCGGGAATCGATATTGAACTTATTGCCATTAAGCACTATAGAAATAACAGCATAGAAGGTATTGTCCTTCAGATCATTCACCATGATGTGATCTATTTTGGCATCAAGTCCATCTATTATATTCTTTATCAGATCATGTGTCATAGGTCTAGGGGTAGATACCTGTTCCATCTCCAATGCTATCGCATTTGCCTCGAATACTCCGACCCATATGGGCAAAGCCTTTTTACCGGTTAGGTCCTTCAATATTATTATAGGCATATTTGTTATCGGATCCAGAGTAAGCCCTTCAACCTTCATCTCTAACACTATTAACACCCCCTCTCAATTACCTCTCCATCTAAACTATATAATCCCCCTCTAACTATCTTGAGGTCTGCCATCTCTCCTTTAATATCTCTATTGCTAGAGAAATTAACTATCTTGTTGGATCTCGTCCTGGCAGTCAATTTCTTTCTGTCCTTCTTGCTGGGCCCCTCTACCAGCACCTCTTCGATACCCCCCTCCATATCCCTGTTCTTTTTCAAAGTAATCTCCTTCTGAATCATTAAGAGTCTATCAAACCTCTCCTCCTTTATATCTGTCGGTACATGATTCGAAAGAGATGCTGCAAGTGTCTCGGGTCTCGGGGAATATTTAAACAGAAAAATACTGTCATACTCCACCTTTCTTAATATCTCCTCTGTCTTTTTAAAATCATCATCACTCTCACCAGGAAATCCTACTATTATATCTGTTGAAATGGCTATTCCGGAGATAAGCGATTTTAACCTATCTACCTTAGAAAGGTATTCTTCAGAGGTATACCCCCTGCCCATCATGTCAAGTATCCTGTCCGATCCTGACTGGACAGGCAGATGGAGATGTTCACATACCTTGCTCAAATCCCTCATGGCATACATCAACTTCACGGATATATCCTTAGGATGAGAAGTGACAAATCTTATCCTCTCAATACCATCGATCTCTTCAACCATGGATAAGAGTTCGGAAAAATCTATATCATCAGATCTATCCTTACCATAGGAGTTTACATTCTGTCCTAAAAGGGTAACCTCTTTGTATCCCTGCTCTGCCAATCCTCTTATCTCATCTAAAATAACAGAGCTGCTCCTGCTCCTCTCTCTTCCACGGGTATACGGGACAACACAGTAGGTGCAGTAGTTATTACATCCTTGTATAATACTTACCCATGCCCTGATCCGGCTCTCCCTGAATGTCAATGGAGATTGAATATCAGGATTACAATCCTCTGCTATCTCTAATACCCTTCCCCTCTTCTTTTCAACCTCTCTTACCATGTATGGGAGACGATCTATATTAAGGGTACCGAAGACAAGATCGACCTGAGGCGCCCGCTGAAAGATGCTATCCCCCTCAATCTGGGCAATACAACCACATACCCCAATAATGAGATCAGGATTGCCCTCTTTAAGCCTCTTTAGTCTGCCAAGCTGACTAAAGACCTTCTGCTCGGCCTTTTCCCTGATACTGCATGTATTTAACAGGATCATATCGGCTAAAGTCAGATCCTCTGTCAACTGAAAATCTAATCCTTCAAGAATCCCAACAATCCTCTCAGAATCATATTTGTTCATCTGACACCCATATGTCAATACAGCAAGATTTCTACCCATTGCTATCTCTTTAATTTATATTATGGTAAAAATTGGCTAATATATAAATACAGTATAGTTGACAAAAAACTATTTGTCAAGGATTTTAAATCCCCTCTATCCATGCTGTTTCAAAAAAGTCAGGGCACCAAAATCAGCCATCATAATCCGGTTTGAAATTGAAATGATGCTTTGCCTCTATGAAACGAACGGTACGGGACATGGAACGCATTACTATTGAGTGTGTCTCGGCACCACCGCTGAAGAACCTCACCCCTTTTAACATATCACCGTTGGTAACCCCTGTGGCAGCGAACATTATATCATCACCCCCGGCAAGCTCATCTATGGTGAATACCTTATCAAGATTTTTTATCCCCATATCCCTTGCCCTTTTAGCCTCCTGATCGTGTCGCGGTTTAAGCCTCCCCTGGATATCACCACCAACACATTGAAGGGCTGCGGCGGCCAGAACGCCCTCGGGCGCCCCGCCAATACCCATCAAGACATCCACTCCTGACTCAGGAATAGCGGTAGCCATACCTGCAGAGACATCCCCATCCCCGATAAGTTTAATACGAGCACCACACTTTCTAACCTCTTTTATAAGGTTTTCATGACGCGGGCGGTCCAGAATTACCACGGTGAGATCTTCGATATAGCAATTATAGGCATTTGCTATGGCCTGCAGATTATCTGACGGAGATTTATTGAGATTTATGACCCCCTTTGCCCTTGGTCCAACAGCTATCTTTTCCATATAAGTATCCGGAGAATGGAGAAAGGATCCCTTCTGTCCAATAGCGATTACGGAGAGAGCATTAGCACCGCCAGTGGCACAGATGGTAGTTCCCTCTAGTGGATCCAGGGCGATATCCACCTCAGAAGACTCTCCGTTTCCAACCTTTTCTCCTATGTAAAGCATGGGGGCCTCATCCCTTTCGCCCTCACCTATCACCACCGTGCCTTTTATCTTTACTCCATTAAATGCCTTTCTCATAGCATCTACTGCTGCCTGATCTGCCTGTTTTTCATCCCCTAGCCCCATCAGACGGGCAGATGCCAAAGCCGCTGCTTCTGTGACCCTCACAGCCTCTAATGCAAGATTCCTATCCATATCTACCTCCCCTCCACTTTATATTTTACAATTTTGCAACCGTTTAGCCGATAAAAAATGCCTGAAAATCATTGAAAATCAAAAATCAAAGACAAACAGTTACCCTTTTCCTTGTTTATATTGAAAATATATAACATAATTATAACATAATTGTCAACAACAAAAACCTTCATAAATTTTGGCTCTTCTCCCAATTACTACGGTAGCAATAAGGGATAAATAGGGATTGATAGACATTGTGAATCCTTCTAAAATAGTAAGTT
>QIDP01000152.1 GCA_003229375.1 Nitrospirota bacterium | reverse complement strand
GAACATCGAGGAGAACCAGGGCAAAATCATGTTCAAGCATCAACCCTAATGCCTCATTACCGGATGTTGCCTTAACAATATTCAGATCAGGCCCTTCCAGTATACTCTCCAGAACAAGCAGGTTGTCTGGCCTGTCATCCACAGTCAGAATATTTTGACTTTTATCTTTGCTCATCAATAACCCCTTTTCCCAAACACAGATTTTAGATAGTTTTCAACCGTTACTTAATATCCGCAAGAAATGGGCCAATCTGTTTAAGAGTAAGAACATAATCCACTTCCGCAGCAGCCATTGCTGCCTTGGGCATTACGTCAACCTCGGCAGTCGCAGGGTCCTGAACAATAGTAAATCCACCCATCTCCTTTATTCTTTTTAGCCCCTGACTGCCATCATTGTTGGCGCCGGTCAGAATGATCCCGATAAGCCCTGCCCCGTATGCCTCGGCAGCAGTCTCAAACAGTACATCAATGGAAGGGCGTGCATAATTGACCGGCTCGAAAACAGACAGGGAAAATGTCCTGTCTTCTTCTATCATCAAATGATAATCGGGAGGCGCAATATAAACTACACCCGGGATTATACCTTCCTTTTCACCGGCCTCTTTTACAGTCAACTGACATCTCTCATTTAAGGCACTCACTAAGTAATTATCAGAAGCTGGATGCTGATGCTGAACAACAATAACAGGAAGAGCAAAATTACCTGCTATAGATGAAAAGATCATATGGAGGGCTTTCATGCCCCCGGCAGAAACACCAATAACCACAGCTTCATATTTCATCTGGAAATCCCCACACCTCTTTTTATTCCCGATTTTCGATTGACGATTTAATTCTTCATCTGGAAATCTCCCCTTAATTCCACCTTTTCTAAAGGAGGGGGGTAGTTTTTCATCCCACTTTTTTCTATATATCTTTTCAGTCTTTACGACCTCCTCAAAATCATCTGCGCATTCTGAAAACCTGAGACTCTCTTTAGAGCCAAGACAGAGAAAACCGTTATGACACAGGCTGTCGCGAAAAAGCCCGACAACACGATCCTGCAAGGCCTTATCAAAATAGATAAGAACATTGCGGCACAAAATCAGATTCATTTCATTAAAGACCCCATCTGTTAGCAGATTATGTTCTGCAAATACAATGTTCTCCTTCAGTGATTTGTTCATCACTACATATTCGTTGTCTGCTGTAAAGTAATCCGCAAATGATTCCCTGACCCCGGATTTCTGATAATTGGATATATATTTTTTCAGGGAACCGATTGGATATATTCCCGCTCGTGCCTTCTGCAGGACTATTTCATTGAAATCAGTTGCATAGATCTGTACTCTTTTGTATAAGCCTTCTTCTTTTAGCAGGATTGCCATAGAATAAATCTCTTCACCTGTTGCGCAACCAGCATGCCATATCTTTATAAATGGATAGGTCTTTAAAACCGGGATTACCTCTTGCCTGAGTGCCTGGTAAAATGAAGGATCACGAAACATCTCAGTCACAGAAATAGAAAGATCAAGTAGTAGAGTTTCAAAGAAGGAGGTGTCATCAAGGAGTCTGTCTTGCATCTCAGAGATACTGTTGAACCTGGACAGAGAAAGTCTGCGCAAAATTCGTCTTTTTAGAAATGCCTTTGCATGGTGTCTCAAATCGTAACCATATTTCAGGTATATTGCTTCTATAAGGAGTTGTATTTCTATGTTTTCGTTTTCTACTGTTTCCATTTAACCTAAAAAGTCCTTTCACCACAGAGTTCACTGAGGAAAAAAATAATAATTTTCTTTTCTTTCTCTTTTAAAAACCTTTCATGCTTTTCTCCGTGCCCTCTGTAGTTTATTACTGATACAACCAAACCCTTAAAAGCGATAACAATTTATCAGTATCGATCGGTTTTGCCAAATAATCACTCGCGCCTGCGTCAATACATTTTTTTCTATCGCCCCTCATTGCCTTTGCGGTAAACACGATAATAGGGAGTTTCTTAAATCGTTCCTGTTTCCTGATCTCCCGCGTTGCCTCATACCCATCCATTTCAGGCATCATGATATCCATTAGAACCAGGTTAATATCCGGAATTTTGTCCAGACATTCCAGGGCCTCCTTGCCGTTTTTCCCTATCAGAACCTTCGTCCCTCTTTCCTCAAGGATGCTTGACAAAGCAAACACATTACGCATGTCATCGTCTACCAACAGTATCTTTTTATCTTTAAGCACGGTCTCCTTGTCATATGTCATCCTGAGCATCTTTTTCTTTTCTTCCGGCAGATTGGTCTCAACACGATGAAGGAACAAAACTGTTTCATCCAGGAGCCTTTCTGGAGATCTTATCCCTTTGATAACAATACTTTCTGCGTGTTTTCTAAGTTTTGCATCTTCTTCTTCCGAGAGTTCCTTACCAGTGTAAATAATAATTGGCAGGTATGGTATGGTTTTATCATTTCTGATCTTTTTCAACAATTCAAACCCGGACATATCCGGAAGTCCCGGGTCGAGAATCATACAGCCAAAGCTAGTGGACTTAAGAAGTTCATAAGCCTCCTGACACGTTCCAACAACAGTGATTATAATATCTTTGCTGCCTATTAGTTCAACAATGCTGTTTCTTTCTTTTTCATTCTCTTCCACGATCAGCAAGCTTTTCATGGTTACAGAGATAGTCTCCTCTATCTTCTTGAATGCCTCGTTAAGTTTTTCCATACTTACAGGCTTAGTCAGATATCCGATGGATCCCATCTTCATTGCCTCAAGGCTACTATCGAATACTGACATGAAGTGAACCGGGATATGACGGGTTTCAGGGTTATCCTTGAGTCTCTCCATAACAGTCCAGCCATCCATTCTTGGAAGGCTGATATCCAGGATAATGGCGCTTGGCTTATAATAATCCGCAAGGTGGAGCCCTGCCTCCCCATCTCCTGCAATGATACCTTTAAATCCCTTTTCAAGTGCAAGCTCATACAGTATCTTTGCGAATTTGGGATCATCCTCAATGATCAGAATGGTTTTATCACCATGGGTTATATTTCTTCGGTCATCACGAATGTCTTCTAATTCAAATGGCTTATCGGATGATATATTTTTTGGAGCAGGCTTGTCTCCGGTGGGCATATCATTTTTATGTATGGCAGCATCATTGCCTTGGTGGGATACGCTGAGCTGTACTTCCACCTTATCAGCCTGTTCCATTACTTCCGGCAGGTAGAGGGTGAAGGTACTGCCTTTTCCTTCAATGCCTTGTAATTGAATTTCTCCTCCAAGAAGTTTGGCCAGCTCTCTTGAGATAGAAAGCCCAAGCCCGGTTCCGCCATATTGCCTGCTTGTTGTACCATCCACCTGCTGGAATGCCTCAAATATTGATTTCTGTTTCTCTTTTGGGATACCAATGCCTGTATCAGATACCGCAATCGCAATAGCACTTGAAGGGTCTAAGCCACTGTTTGACAGATCCACATCGGCGCCAGGACAGTGGATGCTGATGGTAATGGAGCCCTTTGCGGTAAATTTAAAGGCATTGGAAAGGAAGTTTTTGACAATCTGTTCAACCCTTTGCCTGTCTGTACGGATATGGGTGGGCAATTCATCAGCCTTGTCTACTTTCAGGCTTAATCCCTTTTCTTGAGCCATATGTCTAAAGTTTTGTTCAATATTAGAGAGAAAGTCGTCAATTTCTAAATTGTCGAAATTAAGCTCCATTTTACCGGCTTCTATTTTGGAAAGGTCTAATATATCGTTAATCAGATTCAATAAATCATAACCAGCATTATTAATCGTCCTGGCAAATTCTACCTGCTTGTCTGTGAGATTGCTGTCTTTGTTCTCCATAAGGAGCCTCGAAAGGAGCAGCAGGCTATTAAGAGGGGTCCTCAGTTCGTGCGACATATTGGCAAGGAATTGAGATTTATATTTACTGCTTATTTCTAACTCTTTTGCCTTTTCTTCAACCACCTGTCGGGACTTTTCCAGTTCAGTATTTTTTTTCTTTATATCCTCTTTTTGCTTTTCAAGAATCTGAGTCTGCTCTTCAAGTTCCTCATTTGTCTGCCGCAGTTCTTCCTGCTGAGTTTCTAATTCTTCGGCCTGTCGCCGTGTCTCTTTTAGCAGCTCCTTCATGCTAAAACGGGACTGGGCAGAATTCAGGCTGATGGCAATATTCTCTGTAACCTCTCTGAGAAAGTCCAACTGAAGATCTGTTATTTCATAAAATGAACCCAGTTCAATTACACCTTTTACCTTTCCCTCATATAAAATTGGTACAATCATGATATTGCGAGGGCTAGCCTCACCCAGCCCGGAGTGGATCTTTATATAGCTATCAGGGACATTATTTATAAGGATGCTTTTCTTTTCCAGTGCAGCCTGGCCTGTCAGCCCCTGGCCAAACCTATATTCATCGGAGAGATTTTTTTGCTTTGTATAGGCATAGCTGCCGATCAATCTTAACAGGTCATCTTTGTCTTCATCAGTCCGGTACAACGCCCCAATCTGGGTATTCAAATAGGTGGCAATGTAGCTGATTATATTCCGGGACAAGGTTGGGATATCCTGCTCTCCTCTCATCCTGTCATTCAATTCTGTCTGGCCGGTCTTTAACCAATTTTGTTTTTCGTTCTCAGCAGTTACTGCTCTAAGAGTATTGATCATCTTGTTGACAGACTTACCGAGTACGTCTTTGTCGCTCTTGATCTCAAGCGATCTGCTGAAATCTCCATCAGATATGGCCTCACATACCGAAGCCACCTCCTGAAATGAGTTAACTACCGCTCTGTAACTATCATTCAGCTCCCCGATTTCATCATTCCTTATTTTAATTTTCTCCAGGGTAAGGTCTCCCGCAGAAAGCCTTCTTGCCCAATCAACAAGATTTCTGATTGGCACGGAAATCCTTTTAGATGTGAAAAAACCTATAATTCCCGCCATGGCACAGGCAAATATAGCAAAAAGAAAAAGGTTAAAAAACATGCCTCTTCTTGCAGATATCATATCTGCTTTACTGACAGATGTCATAAATAGACCTATAGTTTCATCTATATTATTAACAATAGGCCTATATGAAGCAAAATATTTCTCCCCATCTATCTCTGTCTCTTTATTTATGATATCTTTTAAATCTTCAACCCTGGTTAAGATTTCTAGGTCTATTTTGGTATGCCTAAGTCCTTCATAAGATGAGGCAACGATCTCCCCATCCATGGAGATAACCGAAAACTCTGTATTACTAAATCTTTTAATAATCTCTGCAAATTTATTATCCAGGAAAAAACCGGTGATGATCACTCCTTTAATATTTTTTATTTCACCGGTCTCATCCTGTGTGGCTGTAAAACCTGCGAATCCAAGCGGGGCAAATGCCTTGATAGAATACCCTGTTTTATCTCTAAAAATATCTACTGTTACCTTGCCTGCTAAACTATCTTTTAAGGCATTGCCCTGTATCATATCATCAAATTTATCTGGTTTGTTGGCACTGTAAAGGACTCTCCCCTCAGTATTTGTCACCTCTAAAATGGTCAGATCAAGTTTTTTATAGACGCCCGATAATTTGTGTCTAAGATCATCCGGATTGCCTAAATCAGCATATTCTGCTGCCTTGCCCATTTCAGGGTCCTGGTTTATAAGTCGTGCATAATTTAATGATTTCGCTTCATAAGCTATAATTATATTATCTTCAAAATCTTCTGTGATTTTCACCTGTTTTTCAAATGATTTCATCATCTCTTTTTTGATCAGGTTAGAGACAAAAAGTACAATAAAGAGTATAGATAGAAGGGTCACCAATGTTAATAGAAAGGTTAGTTTTTTTCTTATATTCATATTCTTATTCAGTGTCCTCAGTGGTTTAATATTTAACCACAGAAGACACTGAAGACTCAGAGCAAATCTCTGTGGTTTATACTTAATTTAAAAACCTTATATCTATTTGTCAAGCAAGGAAAGATTTTGCAACCAACGACACAAAGAGGAATGAGAATCCCTTTTATTTACGATTTTCGAATGTCGATTTTCGATTTATAAAGAAAAAGGCTATATTTTTCAATTCCGCTAAAAAGATTTAGGTTGGGTGGCATGGACAAACTTGTTTGTCCATGCGGGAGGGTGAAAGAGGATTTGAGGTATAATAGAATTATTTACAAAAGGTTACATGGCATTTGACACATAAATTAACCAATTGACCAAAAAGCCTTGTAGCCCCTTCGATCGATCTTCTCTGTGCCTCTTTGCTAATCTTTTCTGCCACTTCATGCAGTTCTTTATCAATTTTTTCGAACTGTTTTTTATTTTTGACCTGTTTGGTTTTTTCCAGGTAATTGTTTAAACTTGCTTCATCAACATTGTTACATGCATCTTTTATCTCCAATCCTGTCTTTTCAATATCCTTAAAATTCAGGAGGACAATAGCGGCTAACAATTCACCTGTTTTTTTAGTAAATGGTAACTACTCAGGTCTCCCCCTTTGCTAAAGGGAATGAATATAGCTGAATAGTTACTGAAAATGTTTCTAAAATGGGCGGTACTGGGTTCGAACCAGTGACTTCTACCGTGTGAAGGTAGCACTCTTCCACTGAGTTAACCGCCCGCTCCTGTTATGGATTAAACAAGATGGTGGAGCAGAGCGGGGTCGAACCGCTGACCTCAGCGTTGCGAACGCTGCGCTCTCCCAACTGAGCTACTGCCCCTCACCCTTATTATACCGTATTAACTCCCGTTGCCTCTTAAAGATGTAACCTACAAGTTTGTCTCTATCATCCTCATTCATGGCAATAAATATAGCCGCTGTCTTAAACCCCTTTTTTTGAGAGCTGTCCCCCTTGAGTTCTGCTGTCCTGAGCACCTTTCCTATGCATACAATGAGCATCGGTGGAGATATGGGGAGAAAAATCCTCATCTTCAGAAGGCTTCCCACCTCTAATGCCCCGGGAGAGATAAAACCTACCCCATTGCTGCAGATATCTGTGCATCCGGCCTCCAGGGCATTTAACTCTTCCTTGCCCTGAGAGGATAGCATGCTGATAATGAAATCCAGGCGCTTCTCAATAGAGACCCACATCGTGGCTATAGCAGGATCCATATTCCTGGCTACATCTATACTGCTAATCTCATAAGATATATCATGCAGAGATGACGGGACTGATCCTTCCCTGTCACTCGTCTTGTGTGCTATATATGTCTCCTTTATATCCTTATACTCATCCTTACTTAACAAGCTAAATAACAGGTTAAAGGAGACCCTTACACGTACCGATTCCCTTTTCGAACGATTTTTTTTTGTCACTTTGTTATTGCCCTTTTATCATCTTCACTTTGTTTCCCTCTTTCAGGGGGGTATTTTCCTTTATACCATTTAAAATAGATAATTCCAATAGCTTTGTTACATCCCCGAGTTCCTTTTCTGCTATACTTTTCAATGTATCGCCCTTCTTGATGGTATATATTCTAATATATCTTTTTTTTGCCTTTTCTCCTTCTTTGTCCTTCTTATGCTTTTTTCCTCCATACAGGAGCCCATCCAGATGCAGTTTGAATCTGTTTGCGGCTACTTCCAGCTTCCCGCCCCGGTTTACAAGGGAATGAGCAATACCTTCTGTCTTAATTATCCTTTCTCTTGTCTCAGGATGTGTAGCCCTGAATCCGTGATAACCTATCCCCTCCATCCTCTCCTTGAATTTCAGGTTTAAAAAAAACTTGGCCGTGCTCCTCGGATCATATCCAATATCATATGCATTAACAAGACCCAGTGCATCGGCTTGCATCTCTGCTTCTCTCCCATAGCCAAGGAGTATCTGGCTAAAGATGGAACTGGATAACAATATCCACTCTGATGCCCTTTCTCTGATATCCTGGCTTGCTGCAAGGCCTCCCAGTGTAAGTAATATGGAACCCAAATTCCTGCTCAATTGTTTTGCTGCATGGTGCGAGGTTATGTGACCGATCTCATGCCCAAGAATACCTGCCAGTTCAGCCTCGCTATTCAGCATGGCCAGCATCCCCCGTGTAATATATATATATCCTCCCGGAAGGGCAAATGCGTTTATTACAGAGCTATCTACAATCTTAAAATAATACTTGCTAAATATCTTGTCCGGCAATGACCTGACTAATTTCTGTCCTATTTCATCGACATAGGACTGAAATTCAGGATTATTATAATATCCATACATATCAAGGATCTCTTTGTCAACTTTTTTTCCTATACTTACCTCACGTGCCTCGCTGATGATAGGGATACTCGATCCTTCCCGGATATATATTAATCCGAAGAAAAAGAAGAGAAGGGGTATAAGGGAAATCAATAGATATGAATACCACCGTGTTTTTTTGCTTAATCGGCATACCTGTTGGATCATGAATACCTCTAAATAAATATGGAGAGACTAAGTGTATAATTAAATTATAACATAAAAAAGGGGCAGTCCAATCCCTGTTTTTTCTTGTATTTTTTTATTGTTTGATTTAGTCTATGATTTTAAAAGGAGATATTGTTTTATGAAAAAAGCAAGGATTTTACTTTTGCCTTTTATTTTCTCTCTATTACTATTGTCTTTAGATAATAGCAGCACACCGGCGGCAAATACCGGCGCAAAGATAAAATTTGAAGAGGAATCTTATGATTTTGGCGAGATAAAACAGGGGGACAGGGTAAGTCATACCTTTATTTTCACCAATACCGGGGATGAGGTACTTATACTTAAACGTGTAAGGGGATCTTGAGGATGTGCTGCGGCGCTGGTCAGCTCCAATACCATTAAAGCTAATGAAACAGGAAAGATAAAGATAACCTTTAACTCGGCAGGAAAGAGGGGAAGGATAACAAAGACGATAAAAGTAACATCCAATGATCCAACCGGGCCTATAAAAAGAATAAGGATATTTGCTACCGTTATCCCGCCTCCACACCCAACTTTTAATATGGGAGATTCCCTCTTTTCAAAGGAATGCGCTTCCTGTCATGTGAATAAGGGGAAAGGCAGAACCGGCGTATCTCTGTATATTAACATTTGTGCCTATTGCCATGGCAGAAGAGGGGAAGGGAAGAGCGCCATTGCCCTGAACAATCAGTCTTATCTCAAGTCTATCAGTGATAAAAAACTGAGGGAATTGATTGCTAAGGGAATACCGGGTACGGCCATGCCTGCATGGGGTAAAGATTACAAAGGACCATTATCTGATAAACAGATCGATTCTCTTGTAACATTTATCAGGAGATGGGAGCGACTCAAAAAATAGTTTAATACCTTGGGTTATAATGTTTCTGAATTAGTATGTAGTTAATGGGTAGTAGGTCGAAGCTCGAAAAGAAGCTGTTAAATTTTTATAGTTCTTTTCTTCCTCCGTTCAGGAAAAGCCTTTTTCTTGCAAACAGAACAAAGATGGTTATGTCTACGATCTCTTTCAAGATCA
>QIDP01000153.1 GCA_003229375.1 Nitrospirota bacterium | reverse complement strand
AAGCTCAAAGATGTAGTGTAGAAAATTCGGGGTTAAAAACAATAACCTACTGATATTCAAGAGGTTACAAATTTTGCTTGTCGAACTTGGGCTAACAGACTACAGTCTAAACAACCTGAGTAGTTACCGATAACATTATCATTACCTTTGTCCCTTTACCAGGACTGCTTTCTATTTTTATACTCCACTCATGTGCCTTTGCAAGGTGTTTTACAATGGCAAGGCCCAGACCGGTACCTCCAAGCTCTCTTGACCGGGATGGATCAACCCTGAAAAACCTCTCGCCAATCCTTGAGAGATATTTTCCGGGAATTCCAATCCCTGTATCTTTGACAAAGATACAATTTCTCTCATCCTCTGTATCAATGCCTATCTCAACACCTCCACTATTCGTAAACTTGATGGCATTATCAACAAGATTTAGCAATATCTGTATTGTCCTGTCTCTGTCTGCCTTTATTTTAATCGTCTCTGTTTGGCGGGACTTTCTCAGATATAACCCTCTATCAGTCGCTCTGTCCTTCAATGTCTCAATAACAGTATCTATGATGTCTGAAATATATACATCGGTCTTATGGATTTTAATTACACCGAGTTCTATTTTTGACAGTGTCAGCAGGTCATCCACAAGCCTGTTTAGCCTCTCGCTATGAGATTTTATCGTCTTGAGAAATCTCAGGGCATTATCCCTTTCATCAATAGCGCCATCTAAAAGGGTTTCTGTAAAGCCCTTGATTGCTGTGACAGGTGTCTTTATCTCATGTGAGACATTTGCCACAAAGTCCTTTCTCACTTGTTCGAGCCTTTTAACCTGAGTGGTATCATGGAAGATGGCGATAAAACCGGAGAGTTCCTCTTCTTTATAAAAGAGTGGGGATACCCTTACTGTCAGGTATCTCTCTTCAGGATAGTCAATTTTTAACTCTATCAAGCCGGGAGAAAGGTCTTGTCTTACATTATCAATAAGAAAAAAAAACTCCGGATTTCTCACCACCTCAATAAATGGCTTGCCGGTTAAAGTGATATTACCAAAGAATTCTTTGGATGCATCGTTTGATAGCTCAACAATGCCATTTGGATTAATAATGAGCAATGCATTGGGAATACTTTTAAGGATAACATTGAGGCGATTTGTTTCCTCTTCGCTTCGGTCAATGTTTTTTTTCAGTTCTGTTGACATTGTATTAAGGTTTTGTGCAATCTCATCAAATTCTCCGGCTCCCTCCAAAAAGAGCCTTTTGTCAAGAGCGCCCCGGGCCAATGCCCTTGAGAATTCTGTTATCTGGATAACAAATCTCCTGATTCGTCCTGTCTGCCATATCAAAAGGATCCCGGTAGCTATTAGAACCGGTATAACTGCAAATATAATCTTAAACCTTAAAATGTTGATAGAGTTATTTACCTCCTTGAGCGGTACAGCCAACCGGATAAACCCCTCAAGGTTTTTTTCTCTCATTACCTTTTTTGCAGTATAAAGAAGGTCATACTTAAGGGTATCACTGTACCTTATGGACCATCCTCTATCTGCTAGCAGCGCTTGCTGTATTTCCGGTCTGTCTGCATGGTTATCCATAAGAGATGTTGCCTTATCTGAATCTCCTATGACCCTTCCATCTGTAGCGATTACTGTTACTCTTGCACCTGTCTTTTCCTTTAGTTGTTTACATAGTGCATCAATATTGGTTTGAGTTTTAAAAGGTATTCTGCTGGAGATAAGGCTTGCCTGAATTGCGAGGCTATTTTTCAGATTTTCTATGTAATTTTCTCTAACAACACTGGTAACATAAAACTCAATAAAAAATACAGAGAAAAGCAGAATAATCGCGTAGAATATGTATATGCGATTGAAAATTCCGCTTTTCATAGATCTTCATCCACATAATAACCAATACCCCGTCTAGTCTTTATATATATTGGTTTTGAAGGGGCATCTTCTATCTGTGTTCTCAGCCTCCTTATATGTACATCAACTGTCCTGGGTTCTACACAGGCTTCATCGCCCCATACTGCATCAAGCAGGGAATCCCGGCTGAAGATCCTCCCGCGTCTCTGTGCCAGATAGAGAAGTAGTTTAAACTCTCTAACACTGAGGGAAAGTGGCCGGCCATTCTTTTTCACAGAATATCTCTCCATATCAATCTCCAAATCACCTATTCTCAGTATACCTTGTTTGCTGCCCTCCTCATCCCTTTTTAGCCCGGAACGTCTGAGCACTGCCTTTACCCTGGCCACCATCTCTCTGGGACTGAATGGCTTTGTGATATAATCATCAGCGCCAAGTTCAAGCCCTAAGACCTTATCAATCTCTTCTCCTTTTGCGGTCAACATTATAATAGGTATATGCGAGAGACCCGGGTCTTTCTTGAATATCCTGCACAATTCCAGACCGTCTATCTCCGGAAGCATCAGATCAAGAATGATAATATCAAACCTTTCCTTCCTGAGCTTTTTTAATGCCTCTCTTCCGTTTTGAGCGCTGTCAGTGATAAACCCCTCTTTCCTGAGATTATATACCACAAGGTCAATAATATCCGGTTCATCATCAATTATAATTACTCGATTATTGTTAGACATTGCTAAGCCTTTCTATTAAAAGATGTCAATCTTGACTTTACTGCAAAAATTTCAATAACAGGATAACCGCAACCTTTAGGTTGCATAAGTGGCTGATTGATAACAAACTTTTTCGCAGGCTAAAGCCTGCGGCTACCAATTTCCGGATTTTTGCAGAGGAATCAATCTTATTGTCAACTTTAATGACTTAGATATAATCTGTCAACATTTTTGTTTACAAAAAATGAACACGTGTATAAAATACTATACTTGATGTTCTTATCCCTTGAATCCTTATATCTGCAGATTTAATCATTTCTTCTCTAATCCATTACAAATCATAGTGTTAAAGAATAATATTTTTCTGAAGACAGTTGGTTATCTTTGGCATAAAACTTGTTGTATTATCCACCTTATAAGTAGTTTATTCCGGGATTTTTTCTAATAATTTAGGTGAGGTAATATTATGAAAAAATTATTGATACTTGGTGCCGGGACAGCCGGCACGATGATGGCAAACCATCTTAAAAAGCAATTAGATTTAAAAGAGTGGTCTATAACTATAGTAGATCAATATAAAACCCATTACTATCAACCGGGTTTTTTGTTTGTCCCTTTTGGTATATATAAGGAAAAGGATGTAGTAAAAAAGAAAAAAGATTTTATTCCTTCTCAGGTAGATATGATAATGTCTGAAATCAAAATAATAGAGCCGGATAAAAACAGGGTAAAACTATCTAATGGCAATACAATAGATTATGACATCCTAATAATAGCCACCGGATCAAAAATAGTCCCTGAAGAAATAGAAGGAATGGTTGATGGAGGTTGGAGAAAGAATATTTTTGATTTTTACACTTTGGAAGGGGCAAAGGCGCTTAATAACTATTTCCGGAAATGGAAAGGAGGAAATATTGTAATAAACATTGCTGAAATGCCAATAAAATGTCCTGTAGCTCCGTTAGAGTTTTGCTTTCTTACTGATTGGTGGTTAACAGCAAAAAATGGCCTGCGAAAGAAGACTAACATAACATATGTGACGCCGTTGGCAGGGGCCTTTACAAAACGGAATTGTTCACTTGTTTTGAGGGATATCCTGGAAGAAAAAAAAATAGACATGATAGTGGATTTTAATATATCCGGCGTTGATGCGGTAAACAATAAAATAATCTCATACGATAAAAGAGAAGTAGAGTATGACTTGCTGATAACTATTCCAACGCATATGGGAGATTCAGTGATTGAAAGAAGCGGTCTTGGCGATACGCTTAATTTTGTTCCCACAAACAAACATACTCTGCAATCAGACAGTTATGAAAATATCTTTGTGATTGGGGATGCTACTAATCTTCCTGTATCAAAAGCTGGAAGTGTGGCACATTTTGAAGCCGGTGTTCTTACAAAAAATATAAATAGATATATAAATGGTCAGGAACCTTTACCGGAATTTGATGGACATGCGAATTGTTTTATAGAATCAGGATTCGGAAAAGGGATTTTGATAGACTTTAACTATGAGATAGAGCCGGTTGAGGGAAAATTCCCAATTCCTCATATTGGCCCTTTTTCACTTTTAAAAGAAAGCAGTATAAATCACTGGGGAAAGATGATATTTAGAGCGGCATATTGGAATATGCTGCTTAAAGCCGTGCCGGTACCATTTATCACACCACAGATGAAGGAATCAGGCAAAATAATACCGGAAAATGTAAGACCTGCAAAATAATAATAATTGAGTTATACTTTAGAAGGTCATAAATTGTGACTAATACAGACCATTTAATTCTCCTTCTGCCCCTCACCCCATCCCTCTCCCCGCGGGGAGAGGGAGAAATTGCAAAGTTGTAAAATCAGAATTTGTGAACGGAGCCTAAGTTGAGGCGTACATATTTATCTTGTAAAATCCCTCCTTTTTTGATATTGTATAATATTATGAATCATATTCAAACGCCTCAAATACGATGGCTGATATCTATTGTGTTCTGTATATCCTGGCTATTACTTTTTATAGGGGATACTTTTTCTCAACCTGAGCATATACTAACCCAGGAGCAGAATGCCAGCATCAAGAGACTTGAGAATCTGATTATTGCACCTTGCTGTTTTACTCAACCGGTCTCAATTCATTCCTCCGGAGCCTCTGAAAAGGTCAAAGAAGAGATACGAAAGATGGTTATACGAGGTCTATCAGAAGAGGAGATTAAGAGGTTTTATGTGGACAAATACGGAGAACAGATACTATCAGTTCCTTCAGGCTGGCTTGCCTGGGTACTTCCAATATTTGTCTTCATTGTTGCCCTTGTGGTTCTCACGGTTATTCTTAAAAGATGGGTACGATCAGGAACCCAAAAGCCCTCACAAACTTAGAACTTGGCTCAACTTAATATTTCATCTTGTCCTGAAGACCCCTATTGCCTTATCTAGCTCTGCGTGTCTTCCAAGGAAAACCAGCATATCCCCTGAAAGGATTCTAAATTCAGGATCAGGATTTGTTATAGCCTTTTTCCCCCGTATAATAGCAATAACCGTGGCCCCTGTCTTGCTGCGGAGATCCAGCTCTTTCAGGCTCTTATTGGCTGCCGGTGAGTTTTCTTGGACCCGGCAGGTATCGGTTATGCTGGTGGCAAGAATGGCTGAAACCTCTCTGAGCTTATCGCTGGAAATAGAAAGACCGCGAAGCATACCATACCCCTCCATTCGTATAAGCTCTACTTGTTGATCAATAATATTATGGGGGGTATGGTATTCCTTAAGCACCCTTGTAAATATCTCAATTGATGTCTCAAATTCCTCGGGTATCACCTGATTGGCTCCAAGACGGTATAGCTCTTCTACTTCTGAGGCATATCTGGTGCGGACCATAACATAGATATCCGGATTCATTTGACGTGTGATCAGAACACCATGCCTGGCAGCCATAGGGTCCGAGATAGCAAAAACTATCATCTTGGCCCTCCTGATACCTGCCTTGTGGAGTATTTCACGATGGGTTATGTCACCATACAGGATAGGGAGGCCAAGGGATTTTACCTGCTTAACCCTCTCCCAGTTTATATCAAGGACAAGAAAGGGGATCCTTGTTTCTTTCAGTACCCTGGATAGATTCTGGCCATTCAATCCATACCCGGCAATGATGACATGATCTGAGATAGGGGTCTCTTCAGATCTTTCCAGTGGTTTTGGTTGTAATGAAAAGATAGACTGTATCTTGAAGGAGAATTCAGAGGATATACGAATTAATAAGGGGGCCAACAGCATACTGAGAATAGCTGATGCAAGAAAGGTTTGATATAGTTCCTGCTGGATCAGACCATATCCCTTTCCTTGCTCTGCTAATAAGAAGGAGAATTCACCGATCTGTGCCAGACTCAGACCTGTTATAATGGCTGTCCTGAGGGGATATCTCAGTATCTTTGCTGTGATAAATACCAGTATCCCCTTTAAAAATATCACCCCTGCTGTTA
This sequence comes from Nitrospirota bacterium, assembly GCA_003229375.1. GTDB lineage: Bacteria > Nitrospinota > Nitrospinia > SZUA-224 > SZUA-224 > SZUA-224. Next base: position 16,202 of record QIDP01000153.1, on the reverse strand, counting down.
TACTGACAAGAAATATCCAATGGCTTACAAAAAAGTTTAAATGAAGCAGCATACCTACAGAAGTAAAAAATATACTGCTAAAATAGTCACGGAAAGGTAGTATATCCACCACTATTTGATAGCTATATTCTGACTCGGAGATAATGAGTCCTGCTATAAAGGCACCCAGGGCAAGGGAGAGGCCAACCATATGGGTGAGCCAGGCGGTTCCCAAACAGAGCAGAATCACGAACAGCACCAGAAATTCCCGGCTTCTGAGTTGGATAACGTGATAAAGGATACGGGGGACGACCAGGCGGGCAGAAATAAATATTATGATAACTGCTATAATCGCCTTAGTAAGGGTGAGGGCAACAACAAGGTAAGAGGTAAGTTCGGTATTTGCCATGACCGGAATCAGGAGCATCATGGGAACTATACAGAGATCCTGAAATAGAAGTATTGCTGTAGATAGCCTTCCATGAGGGGAATCAATCTCGCCACTATCTGAATACATCTTTAGGACTATGGCTGTACTACTCAAAGAAAAGAGGAATCCAAAGAAGAGGGATAGGGAGGGAGGATACCCGATCATGATAGAAAGCAGATATACTGCTCCTCCTGTTAGAAGGATCTGAAGCCCTCCTCCTATAACCAGGCGGGGGTTCTGTATCATCCTGGTCAAAGAAAACTCCAGGCCTATAGTAAACATGAGGATTACAACCCCTATTTCTGCCAGAACCATTACTATCTGAGAGTCAGGGATAAGCCGGGCGCCATAAGGGCCAATGATCATACCGCTGATTAGAAATCCCACAATGGCCGGCAGGTTAAGTTTATGAAAGAGGAAACTAATAGGGAGGGAGACAGCAAGAAGGATGATCATGTCTTTTAGTAATGGGAGTTCATTCATTGTTTATTATCTCTATTTTATTTTTTGCTCATTATAGCATAAGTTTCTGTCTTTCTAACCTCCCCAAATCCCGATATAGAAAATATCGGATTTTGAGACCTCTTTTTACCTCTTTTTATATTGACAATAATATATAAAATTGGTATGCTCGCCTTTTATCATGACAGGAATGCATTACATAATGTACATTATAATATTTTTTCTCCTGTTTATCCTTCTGCAAGTACGAAACCACAGAGGAGGCAAAAATGATTATTAGATGTTGGGGGGCCAGAGGGTCAATCCCTGTTTCAGGAAAAGAATATCTCATGTATGGAGGAGATACCACCTGCATAGAGATAAGAACCAAAGACGATAATATAATCATAATTGATGCAGGTTCGGGCATCAGAAGATTAGGGAACAGACTACTTAACGAAAATAGGCATAAATACACTATTATATTCACACATTCTCATTGGGATCATCTTATGGGATTTCCTTTTTTTGAGCCTATATATATCAAGAAAACATATATAGATATATTTGCCTGTCCATTTGTGCAAAAGTCTGTAAAAAATATGGTCTCACAAACAATGACTCCCCCCAACTTTCCGGTAGGGTTTGAGGACATTAAAGCTGAAATTTCATATCATGGAACATGCGAAGATCATTTTTCAATAAACTCTATGATAGTGACTCCCATATTACTAAGTCATCCAAATCATGGCATAGGATATAAATTTGTCGAAGATAACAAGTGTTTTGTTTTTCTCACAGATAATGAACTGTCATTTCAACATCCGGGTGGACTCGATTATCAAGACTATCTGGATTTTTCCTCTAACGCTGACCTCCTTATACACGATTCTGAGTTTACAGAAGAAGAATACAAAAGGACGAAAGGATGGGGACACAGTGTTTATAAGGATGCCCTGAAATTGGCCTTGGAGGCCGGGGTAAAGAAATTCGGGCTGTCTCATCATAATCAGGAAAGGACAGATACAGAGTTAGAAGAGATTGTTCAAGATTGCCAGCACATTATTAAACGTAAGAAGGCAAGCTTGGAATGCTTTGCCCTTTCTCAAGAAATGGAGATTAGTCTGTGACCGTACTTCATTTGCCAATACAGAAATCGCTGAATATCTTGTTCAGTACATCCTCGGAAAATGTCTGACCTGTAATCTCTCCAAGACTCTCCATTGCGGCATTGATATCGAGGGCAATAAATTCCTCTGACATAGAGTCCTTTATACTCTTTATCGCATTTTCCATATTCTCTTTTGCACGGATCAATGCCTCTCTATGCCGTATCCTTGTGATTAATATACTCTCAGAGGTGATCTCTTTATCTGTCAATAATTCCTTTATCCCATCCTTTAATCTGTCAAGCCCCTTCTTCTCTGTAGCTGATATCGTATAGATTCTCTTATCAGGAAATGCCCTTTTTATCTCGTTTATCTCTATTACCTGTAAGAGGTCTGTCTTATTAACAACAATGATGAGATTTTTATCCCTGACCTCACGCATTATGGAGCGATCATCAACAGTCAATCTCTCTGATCCATCTAACATCATAAGTACGATATCAGCATCTTTAAGTAAATCCATGGTCCGCTTCATCCCTTCCCTTTCCACATATCCACCTCTTTTCCTTATCCCTGCTGTATCAATGATATTCAGATGTATCCCATCTATATTGATCATCTCTTCTATTGAATCGCGCGTGGTGCCCGGTATTGGCGTCACTATAGCCCTCTCTTGATTAAGGAGCGCATTTAACAAACTCGATTTCCCTACGTTTGTCCTGCCGACAATAATCGTCCTTGCCCCTTCCCGCAGTATCCGTCCATGATCAAAGGTCTTAAGGAGCGTATTTATCATTTTCAATACCCTCTCTGATTTCTTAAGCAAGATATCCCTTGATTCTATATCTATATCCTCCCCGGAAAAGTCTATAGACGCCTCTACCTGTGCTGCGATCCCTATCAGCTCTTCTCTCAAAGAGGAAATCTCTTTTGATAGACCTCCCTCCATGTGTCTGGTAGCCATCCGAAGACTGACATCTGATCTTGACCTGATAATATCTATGACTGCCTCTGCCTGGGTGAGATCTATCCTCCCATTCAGAAATGCCCTCTTTGTAAACTCTCCGGGTTCAGCAGGCCTTGCACCTCCCTTTATCACCAGGTTCAGTATTGCAGTTAATGGAATCATCCCCCCATGACAGCTTATCTCAACAACATCCTCCCTTGTGTAGGATCTCGGGGCAAGCATCACTGTCAGAAGCACCTCATCTATTCTTCTTCCACTCTCCGGATCCACTATAAAGCCGTATGTTACCCTGTGAGACTTTACTTCCTTGAGTCTTTCTCCCCTTACATCTGCAAATAGTCCCTTCACTAAGAGGCTGGTCCGCTGAGCCTTATAATACCGATACCCCCTTCTCCATGAGGTGTGGATATCGCTGCTATGGTATCTTGGGTGGTGTTCATAATTAACACAGTGAACTAAAGTGCCTAAAATGCCTAAAGTGAACTAAAGTTAAAATATTCGGTTAAGCCGTGTTTGTTAAACTATTATTGATTTGAACCTCTCGTTGCTAAGCTCTGCTTCAATCAAAGCAGGAGCTTTTGTGACATAAACGTTCCCAAGCTGGGCTTGGGAACAGATTCAGGAAAAAAATTATATTCCACTAACTTTAGCTCACTTTAGTTCACTTTAGGCACTACTAATACTAAGCCGTTGTCTTTTTATTTATGAGATGCTGTTGAGCTATGGACAGGATGTTATTTACTAACCAATAGATGACAAGTCCTGTAGGAAAGTTCAGGAAGAAAAAAGTAAATACTATCGGCATTATCATCATCATCTTTGCCTGTGTAGGATCGGCAGGTGCGGGGCTCATCTTTTGCTGAATGAACATTGATATCCCCATAAGGATCGGGCTTATGTAATAAGGATCCATCTCTGATAGGTCCTTAATCCACCAGATAAATGGTGCCTTTCTCAATTCTATGGAGACCATCAGGAGACGATATAGGGCAAAAAAGACAGGAATCTGGAAGATCATTGGCAGACACCCACCCATAGGGTTCACCTTGTTCTCCCTGTACATGCGTATGAGTTCCTGATTCAGCTTCTGCTTGTCGTTCTTGTATCTCTCCTGCAATATCTTCATTTGAGGCTGTATCTTCTGCATATCTTTCATAGATTTGAAGCTCTTATTAGTGAGGGGATAAAACAATATCTTTATCACAACTGTCAAAAGGATAATGGCAACCCCATAGTTATGAGTAAAGCTATAAAAGAATTTTAATAACCAAAAAAGGGGCACTGCCAGTTTTCCGAACCAGCCATAATCTGTGACTTTTTCAAGAGAGACCTCAAATGATCTAAGCCTGTCGATCTCTTTTGGACCGGCGTAAAGCATCAGATCAAATCCCCCTTCTCTGCCGGAAGATGAAAACTCAAGACCAACAGAGATCCCTTGCTCCGAATTTTTATCATTATCCGGCCCGCTAAATGATTCTTTTTTGATAATAGACGCTATATCTTTTCCCTTAGATGGTATAAGGGCAGCAAGAAAATATTTATTCTGTAAGGCCGTCCATAGGACATCTCCTTCATGTCTTATCTCTTTATCAATCTTATCCGGCTTATCATCTATCTTCTCATTATTGACAAATGTTGTTGGGCCTTCATAGATAGATCTGTCTTTTTTGTTTTTGCCTGAGTTTATCCCCGGCCCCCAGTAGATACGATATGCAGTATCTTTTCCACTTGCAAATGGATTGCTTATGGTTGTATTGACATCTATCCTGTAACTGTCATTATAAAAGGTCAGGGACTTTGTTACCCTTACCCCTGTCTCCTCGTTGAAGTAGGAGAACGTAACTGTACCCTCGGGTTTGAATGATGTGAGTTTCAGTTCTGTTAAGGGGGTATCATAGATCGCCTTATTCAATAGATAGGTAATCTCTCTGCTGTCAGATTCGAAGTAGAGAGGAAGCTTTGGTTCATTGTCCCCGTTATGTGAAACGAGTTCAAGAGGACTGTCATTATCATCTGTATATCTCTTTAGCCGGAGACTCTTTATCATTCCACCCCGGTTAGTCAAGATTATATCTGTCAGATCTGTCCGGACATGGATATCCTTAATATCACCTTTTATTTTAATATCCTTTATAGGAAGTTTAAGATCAGGTTCTGATGATAGAGAGTTGTTTACGTCTCCCTCTTCGATCCGTTCCACCCTATCCTTATCCTCTATAGCCGTTGTTTCTTCATAATCTCTCTGATATATCTTTTCCTGTTTCGAGGTATAGAGATAGCCCCAGAGAAGAAAGACCAGCATCGAAAGTACAAAGGCTAAAACAGCCCTCTTTTCCATAAATTATTCCTCTTATTATTATTAAAAATTACATAATAATTTACCACAGATATTCACAGAATTACACTGAATTAATCAATTTCAGTGATATTCCGTGTCTTTCCGTGGTAAATTATTACCTTTTATTTAAGGGGATCAAATCCTCCCTTATGAAACGGGTGACATCTCAGTATCCTGAGGAAGGCCAAATATAATCCCTTTACTATACTGTACCTCTCTATAGCCTGCACAGCATATGTAGAACAACTAGGATAAAAGCGGCATGCAGAAGAAAAAAATGGGGATACAAACCACTGATAGGACTTTATAAAAATCAAAAGAATATGCTTTATCATATTTTATATCACTATCAACATAATCGCTCTTTCTCCAGAGCCTTCAAAAATGATTCTTCTATAGCCATATATCCGACCTTTTCGAGTCCCTTTCTTGCAATAATAACTATATCAATACCCTCTATGATAGATCCCTTGTTTAATCTGAAGACCTCCCGGAATATCCTCTTAATCCTGTTTCTTACAACCGCTCCCCCTATCTTCTTCGTAACAGTAATCCCCATTCTGGGGGGGCCGTTATCTCTTTTAAATATATAGACTATAAACAATCCCTCAACTGATATCTTTTTACCTTTGCTGTATATCTCTTTATATTCATATCGTCTCAGTATCTTATCTTTTTTCCTCAAAGATCTATCATTCATATAACTAAACAGTCAATCTCTTTCTCCCTTTTGCCCTCCTTCTGCTCAATATATCTCTCCCACCCTTGGAACTCATCCTCTCCATAAAACCATGGGTCCTCTTTCTCTTTATCCTGCTGGGTTGATAGGTTCTCTTCATTCCTTTTTTCCTCCTTTAGGGTTCACTTAAAATAAATTTAGATGAACCAATATTTTTAATATTACCAATTTACTAACCTGATGTCAATAGTTTGCCGGATCCCCAATAAGGTACTTTTCCTTTGAAAGCATCCCCCATAGAGACTCATTTCATCTGTTTCCCAAACCGCAGCACCTTTTCTCTATGGTTTAAAAACTTTCAGCTTCAAATCTTTAACAGGCCTAAAATGTTTAGCATTGTCTGAAAGAAGAGTCATATTATTCTCTATGGCAGTTGCTGCAATGATGGCATCTCCAGCCCTTAAATTCGAGGACAACGTGTATTCTTCAATATAAATAGAAGCCCGGTAACCTATATTCTCTGTGAATGGGAGAATCAAAAAACCATAGGAAGATAAAAAGTCTTTTATGTATTCATGTTGTCTTTTATTCTTTGCAGATTGAAAAAGCTCCATATATGTCTGGATGGATAAATACCTCTCTTGAACCTTATCCATTATTTTTGCAGCTTTTTCATTTCCCCTTTGTACCCAAATGAAAATATCAGTATCAAATATCACTATAACGAGGTCCTCTCAAATCTTGAAGCTCTTCTAAAACAGATTCTTTCCTGTTTTCTGTCATTCCAAAAAAAGGATGATTTTTAACTTTTTTATTTTTATCTTTTGCATTAGCAACAGGCATAATGACACCCTTTATTTTGCCATGATAAAGAATTGTAACCTTTTCATTTCTATCAAGCGCCTTTAATACCTCATTCATTTTATATCTTAAATCTACAATAGATGCCTTCATGATAAATCTCCTTTAAAATGTATAGTTACATTATACACTTCTATTATAGAATGTCAATACTACCAGTAACTACTCAGGTTGTTTAGACTGTAGTCTGTTAGGACTGCGCAAAGAACGAATCAAGGCTCCCAACCGCTCTGAACTTTGTATGATCTCGCATATTTCTTCCTCACTATTCAACTAAATACCTATAGACTATCCACCTGAGTAGTTACTACTGTTATATCTAATATAAACATCCTTCAGGGAGGCAAAATCCTCATCAGGATAGAGCACGAATCCCTCTACCCCCTTCTTCATCACAGCCACATTGGTAGCATACCACAGACTTACATAGGGGACATCTGCAGCAATGATCTTTTGAATACGGCTGTATATCTCTCTCCGTTTGTCTATGTTTAAGGTTACCCTGCCCTCCTCTGTAAGTCTGTCTATCTCAGGATTGATATATCTGCCACGATTGGCGCCCGCAGGGGGGATACTCTTTGAATTAAATATATAATAGTATATATCCGGGTCTGTCAGGCCTACCCATGTCAGCGTATATATCTGAAAATTGCCTCTCCTGATATCCGAGAAAAATGTCCCCCACTCATAGCTTTTTATCTTGACTCCTATCCCTACCTTTTTCAAGTGTTCCTGTATAACCTCTGCAATAAGCTTCCTCTGTTCATTCTGGGAGGTCTTATACACAACCTCAAACCTAACCCCGGGTCCATCACCATCCGGGTCCATATATCCTGCCTCATCAAGGAGTCTCTTTGATCTCTCAGGATCATAGTTAAACCTTTTCACATCCGATTCGTAAAACCGGTTAAAAGGAGAGAGCAGCCCGCCGGAAGGTGTTGCTAACCCTTTAAGTATATATTTTATTATCCCTTCCCTGTCGATTGCATAAGCAAAGGCGCGTCTTACCCTCTCATCCTTAAGTATCGGGTCCTTCATATTAAACCCCATATAGGAATAATTGGTACCGGGTTTCTTCACGATCTTAAGAGCAGGATTCCCTTCCAGCCGGGGTAGTATATCAGAGGATATCCCGTTCTGTATAAGATCTATATTACCCTTTTCCAGTTCCAGTATGCGGATCGTTTCATCAGGGATGATCCTGTAGATGATCCCTGAGAGGCCGGGACCTCCCTCAAAGTAGTCCTTGTTCGCCTCAAAACGTACCCATTCATCCATCTTCCATCCTATGAATCTGAACGGTCCTGTTCCTATTGGATGCTTACCAAAATCCTTCCCCTTCTTCTTAGCTATGTGACGCGGAAGTATCTCCATTACCATATTTGAGAGAAATGGGGCTGACACCTCTTTCAAGATGAATTTAACAGTATATCTGTCTATTACCCCGATCCTGCTTATCACCTTGTAACCATCGCGTTTTGGGGAACCAACAGAAGGATCGAGTATTGTATCAAAGGTATACTTCACATCATCTGCTGTAAATTCGGTTCCGTCATGAAATCTTACACCCTTTCTCAGATGAAATATATAGGTACGATCATCAGGGATCTCCCAGTTCTCTGCAAGATCAGGGACAAAATTGGACTCAGGATCCTTCTTTAGAAGACCATTAAAGATGAGCTGTCTAACATGGGAGGAGGCAAGGTCGAGACCGAACCTGGGATCTAAATTGGTAGGGTTACTCTCCAGTCCAATAACAAGTACATCCTTGCTTATCTCTTCTCTCCTGGTACAGGAATTTAAAATAAATAACAGTAAAACAACAAGCAGGATGATTTTTTTTCTCTGAAAATACCCCGCGCTATTTTCGGTTTTCGGTTTTCGATTTTCGATTGGTTTATTACCTTCCTTTACTCTTGTTGCTTCCATTGCTTCCACCTTGTTCCATATCAAATATCAAAATAAACAGTAAAGCATGATGCGTTATGGGTATTTATTTTACACATTACCCATCACGCACTACCCATTACGAATAGCGCCTTTCTACCTATATCCTTCCTATAGTAAACTCCATCCCAGCGTATCATAGAGACCGCCTCATATGCCTTCCCTATTGCCTCTTTTATATCTATGCCGGTGGCAGTAACACCTAACACCCTCCCGCCATCTGTAGCAATATTCCCCTGGCTGAGGCGTGTACCTGCATGGAATATCTCAACCCCTTCAATCCTCTCAACATCCTCCAATCCTTCTATCCTGTTCCCCTTCTGATATGAGCCCGGATATCCTTTGGATACCATCACCACACATACAGACGGCTCTTCTCTCCATTTGATATCTGTCTTATCAATATTTCCATCAATAACCGCCTCTATTACCGGGATTATATCACTCTCCATCCTTATGAGGATTGGCTGGGCCTCCGGATCCCCGAAACGGGCATTAAATTCTAATACAACGGGAGATCCGTTTGATATCATAAGCCCGGCATAAAGTACACCTTTGTATGGTCTCCCCTCTGCTGCCATTCCTTTTATTGCCGGCGTCATTACTCTGTCCATTATCTCCCTGCAGATATCCGGGGTTATAACAGGCGCTGGAGAATATGCCCCCATACCACCGGTATTTGGCCCCTTATCCCCATCATAGATCGCCTTATGATCCTGTGACGAAACCATCGGGAGTATGTTTTTCCCGTCTGTGAATACCATGAAGGATGCCTCTTCCCCCTCCAAAAACTCCTCAATCAATACCCGATCTCCGGCACCACCAAAGACCTTCTCCTCCATGATCGAATCAATCGCCTTTATCGCCTCTTTCTCCTCGTGACATACGATCACACCCTTGCCTGCTGCAAGTCCATCTGCCTTTACAACTATCGGCACCCCTATCTCCTTTATATACCTCTTTGCATCACCTGCAGAATCGAATATTGAATACCGGCCTGTCGGTATATCATATCTTTTGAGGAGATCCTTTGTGAACACCTTACTAGCCTCTATCTCTGCTGCCTTTTTATTTGGCCCGAAGATCTTAAGCCCCCTTCTCTCAAATTCATCCACTATACCAAGAGTAAGAGGGAGTTCCGGCCCCACAACAGTTAGATTTATGCCCTCACCCTCTGCAAATGTGGCCAGGGCATTAATATCATCGGCCATTATATCTATATTCTCGGCAATCCTCAGTGTCCCTGCATTCCCGGGTGCACAGTATATCTTTGAGACCTTTGGACTCTGATGAATCTTCCATACAAGAGTGTGTTCCCTTCCCCCGCTGCCTATTACCAATACCTTCATAATAATATCCTTCTTTATAATTTAACAATAGCTATAAACTATTCTATACTATATTCATTTATGCAAAAAATCAATATTTGAAAAATCAGATTTAGGATTCTGGGATTTGACAAGAGCTGCATTAATAGGATATTATCCGTTTCTAACAAACAAATCTTGTAACTACTCAGGTAGATAGTCTATAGGTATTTAGCTGAATAGTGAGGAAGAAATATGCGAAATCAATCATACAAAGCTCAGAGCGTTTTGGGAGCCTTGATTCGTTCTTTGCGCAGTCCTAACAGACTACAGTCTAAACAACCTGAGTAGTTACCAAATCTTTATCATTTAGAAAGGAGAAAATTTACCATGATTCGCCATATAGTACTTTTCAGATTCAAAAAAGATGTACCAACAGAATACAGGGAAGGATTAGTTGCTGACCTGAATGGACTTAAGGATAAGATTCCTGTTGTCAGATCACTTGAGATAGGCATAGATATCGGGAGGAAAGAAAACTCTTACGATATTGCCCTGAACTCTACCTTTGATTCCTTTGATGCAATAGAAGAGTACAGTGTACATCCTGAGCATATAAAGGTTGTTGAAAAGATAAAGGAACTTTGTGACCAGACATGTAAGGTTGACTACAAATTCTGATCAATAAATTATAGTATAAACCACAGAGAACACAGAGAATTATATTTAAATTTTCTTGCAAAAATTCTTGCAACTGTGATTCACAGTTATTCTCGTTCCCAAGCTCTGCTTGGGAACGTTTTTGTCACAAAAGCTCCTGCTTTAATCGAAGCAGAGCTTCTCAAGCGGAGCTTAGCAACGAGAGGTCAAAAAAATCAATAATACCGGTCAACAAACACGGATTAGCCGAATATTTAAATTTTAAAACGATACTGTCTGAATCACAGATTCTTGCAAAAAGCCCAATTCTCCCTTTGACTTTAATAGACTGAACAGTTATACTTTTATAGCTTACAATGAAAGAGTAAATTAGTAAATTAGAAAGATAGGTGACTCCTGAACATCTATAGAAGACGTCTAAAAGATCTTAATGTTGCATTAATCATAACAGCCTTTCTTCTCACTAATTGCAGCCTGACAGGGAAAAATAAACCACAAAAGATTAAGCTGTCCAGAATCTTAATGGGGACACTGGTCGAAATAACAGTGGTTCACCCTAACAGGGAAGAGGCAGATAAGACTATAAAGAGTGCCTTTGATGAAATGGAACGAATCGAGGGGCTGATGAGCAAATTTATCAAAACAAGTGATGTCCACAGGATAAATGAGAATGCGGGTAAGGATTTTGTCGTGGTTGCTGATGAGGTCTATCAGGTAATAGAAAAATCTGTCAGATATAGCGAATTATCCGGTGGGGCCTTTGATATAACAATCGGGGCTATTTATAGTTTATGGAAATTTGAAGGAAAAGACGCTGTCCCGTCCCCTGACGAGATAAGGAAAATTCTCCCTTTAGTGGATTATCATAATATAACGCTTGGAAGCAATAGAAAGGTCAAACTTCAAAAACATGGTATGATGATAGACTTGGGTGGAGTAGCTAAGGGATATGCGGTGGATAAGGGGATAGAGGTACTGAAAAGGTCCGGGATCAAAAATGCCATCATCAATGCTGGTGGAGATCTCAGGACAATCGGAAAGAAGGATGCCAACAAATCCTGGCGTATTGGCATACAACATCCGAGGGATCAAACAAGGGTTCTCAGCACATTAGATGTGGAGGATGCATCTATTGCAACCTCGGGGGATTATCAGAAGTACCTTATTGTGGATAATGTACGATACCACCATATATTAGACCCCGATACAGGAGAACCTGCCAGAGGATGCCAGAGTGTTACTATAATTGCCAATAATGCGATCACCGCTGACATTGTCGCCACTGTTGTTTTTGTAGAAGGTCCTCATGAGGGGATGAAATTTATCGAGGGTCTTAAAGGTATAGAGGGAATCATCATCCCGGCAAATGGTAAAGGAATGATCTCATCAGGACTGAAGGGTAAGGTCAAACTTAAAGATGTTCACCAAGGGTGATAAATTTCTTATTGCGCTATTCCTCCTGTTAAATCTTATCAGTATTCCACTGATCGTCTCTTTTCACACTAAAGGAGAAACCCTTCTGATCGAGATAGACAACCAGGAATTATATAGGCTTCCCCTCTCAATAGAGAGGGTCATTCATGTGAAGGGAAGGCTGGGGATTACGGAGATCGAGATAAGAGATGGGAGGGCAAGGATAACCAGGTCACCCTGCCAGAATAAGATCTGTGTCAGGATGGGATGGATCAGTTACCGCAATGGGATAAGCGTCTGTGTACCAAATAGGGTTGTTGCCAGGATACCGGGTGACAATAGATCAGGATATGATGCTATTGTAAGATAAATTATGTTCCAGACAAAAAGAATGGTTTACATCTCCATGTTAGTCTCGCTGAGTATAGTGCTGCATACAGTAGAGGCTATGATACCCTTACCCTCTCCATGGATAAAATTGGGACTCGCAAACAGCATTTCGCTGATAGCGATTGTCCTTCTAGGCATAAAGGAGGCACTCATAGTAACCCTCTTAAGGGTAATTGTAGGTTCACTTATCTTTGGTACATTGCTCAGTCCAGCATTTCTACTGGGTTTATCAGGTGGTATCATAAGCACACTGACAATGGGGGTATCTTATAAGGGACTCTGCCGACATTTCAGTCTTATAGGGATAAGCATCATAGGTTCTTACACCCATACTATTACAGTAATGGTAGTTGTATATCTATTATTTATAAAACATATAGGGTTATTTTCACTACTTCCGGTATTTCTTTTCTTTGCCCTTATAACAGGAACCTTGAACGGCATAGTTGCAAATCTCCTTAACGATCGTTTAAAAAGAGAGGGAATAACTACTATAGAATAGGGGAGATGTATGAAATTTTTACAGGATATTACATTAGGACGTTACATCCCGGGGGATTCTGTGGTGCATAGGGCAGATCCACGGATAAAATTCACTGCGGTTGTCATCTCAATCCTTCTGATACTCTCTGCAACCCGATTATGGTATCTTGTGATAATTGGGCTCTTCTTTATAATGATAATCAAAATGGCTGGTTTGCCTCTGAGATACCTGCTCAAGGGGGTTAAACCCTTTCTGTGGCTCTTTCTATGCGGAGGCATCTTCCATCTCTTTTTCACTCCCGGCAGGGCAATAGGCCAATTTAATATGGGGCTCCTTAATATAACTTATGAAGGATTGATCAGTGGTCTCATGGTAAGCCTCCGTCTATTTCTGTTGATTATTGTATCATCCGTCCTTACGCTGACTACCTCTCCCCTGCACCTTGTTAAGGGAATGGAGAGTATATTCAGCCCATTAAAGAAGATCGGGGTGCCGATAGGGAATATATCGTGGATGATACTGATGTCCATTAGATTCATACCTGTCCTTATTGTGGAGGCAGAGAGGGTTATAAAGGCACAAACAGCCAGGGGGAGAGATCTGGATAAAGGTAATATCATAAGGAAGATCAGGAATCTCATTCCCCTTTTGATACCTATATTCGTGAGGGTCTTGCGCCGTGTAAATGAATTGGCCTACACAAAACTTATTTGACTTCCTTTAAGCCCGGTGATATATATAAACATGTAAATAAGGGGATATCTTGACCTTTGTTAAAAATGATTTATATTAATAAAGAGGATTCTTTTAAAAAAAATAAAAAGAATCCTTGGAGTATGACAAAAAATATCGAACACAGATATAAATGATAGTGATATAATAGCTGAGGTTTATTGAAAGGGGTCTTGAACAACGTCTCAAAAAGGGGCAATAAGGGGATGAATGAAAAATTTAGAAGGATGGATGATTCCCCATTAAAATGTTTTCCAAGTGAATCCGGTATTCCTTTGATAGATGAAGGCCGCAAACCGACTTCAACTAGAGTGATTGCTATTACAAGCGGTAAGGGGGGGGTGGGAAAGACAAATATTGCCACTAACCTGGCTATTGCATTGGCTTCCCTTGAAGAAAGGGTCTGTGTATTTGATGCTGACTTGGGTCTGGCAAATATAAATATATTATTAGGATTATCACCTGAGTTTGATTTACAGCATGTAGTATTTGGCAATAAAGAGATATCTGATATCATGATCGATGCCCCTGGTGATATCACAATAATTCCTGCTGGCTCCGGAGTAGAAAAGCTTACCGAGCTAAATGAACAACAAAAAGAAAAATTGATCTCCAGTTTTTATGTACTGGATAAAATCACTGATTTCCTCCTTGTAGATACATCGGCAGGGATCTCTTCTAATGTCCTCTCCTTTGTAATTGCAGCCCATGAAACAATTGTGGTCCTGTCACCAGAACCCACTTCATTGACAGACGGCTATGCCTTGATAAAGGTCATCACATCAAGAGGATATAAAAAACCTATTGGAATCATTATTAATATGGTTACTTCTTCTCGTATTGCACAAAATCTCTTTCAAAGATTTGATTCTGTAGTAAAAGGAAAATTAGGGGCAAGACTTAATTATTTAGGTCATATCCTCCGGGACAAAGAGCTATCAAAGGCGGTTAGTCAGCAAAAGCCTGTCTATCTGTTTAACCCTAAATCAAATGCAAGTCGATGTTTCTCTGCACTTGCAAAAAACATAAGCAATAGATCCCATGATAATCTCGCTGAGGATGATATCCGGCATTTCTGGAAACGCGCATTAAACTTTATAAAGTCTCCTATTATTGGTCAATCGAAAAATAGAGAAGATATAATATACTCCACAGCAGACCGGTTTGAGAGATTTAAAAAGGAGTTTAAAATAGAATTACAAAACACAAAATATTCAGAGGAGCATATGTTACAAATAGTTCGAATCCTTTCTGAGATGTATGAAAAAAAGTTTAATAAGGCTATACCTGTAACTGATAAAAATACAGGCATGCTTAGTCATGGTAAGTTGCTCGACAAATTGAGAGATATCCAGATAGAAGAACGTAATATTACCGATACATTAGCAAAATTGAAAGAAGAAAAGATTGAATATACAAAAAAATTACTTAAGTTTATTAAGCCATCAGAAAATAGTAAATCTGAGGCCCCCAAACAGGGCTCAAATGACAGAACTTAGGAGTTTATAGTTTGTATACTGAATACTGGAAATTAAAGAGTCATCCATTTAAGAATGTGCCTGATCCTGAATTTTTCTATTGTTCATCAAAGCACGAGGAGGCAATTGCCAGATTGCTCTATGCAGTGAGAGAATCTCAAGGAGCTGCTATGCTGACAGGAGATGTAGGTTCTGGTAAGACAACAGTGAGTCGCGTATTTTTACAACAGCTCTCTAATGATAGATATGAGGTAGTGTTGATTGTAAATCCCCGTCTCTCACCAGATGATTTCTTAAAAGAGATATTATGCCAATTAAATGAATCACCTTCTACCAATGCAAAATCTGAGCTATTAAGAACATTGCACCAGAGGATGATGAAAAATATAGAGAACAGGAAGAGTACTGTTATTATTATAGATGAGGCCCAACTTGTTACAGATAATATGACTCTGGAAGAATTGAGACTCCTTTTAAATTTTCAACTTACTGATAAATTTTTATTAACACTTATACTCATTGGCCAGGTAGAGCTAAAGAATAACATTAACAGGATAAAACAGCTAGAGCAAAGGATCAGTATAAAATATCACCTGGAACCATTAAATATAGAGGAAACAGCAGGTTATATACTATTTCGCCTGGAGAAAGCAGGGAATAAGAAGAATATGTTTACAAGGGAGGCATTGAACAAGATTTATCAATATTCACAAGGTATCCCCAGAAAGATAAACAATATGTGTAATCTTGCACTTTTGATAGGTTTTAGCTCAAAGACAAAGACCGTAGATTCCAATATAATAGATGAGGTTATAAAGGAATTATAGTCAAATAAGTGTCTAAAGTGATCTAAAGTTAAGGATTATAAAGAATTTTCCAATAACTTTAGTTCACTTTCAGCTTTGTCCGGTTAGGTTTTTGCATAAGAATAATTTTTCAACCTAACTGAATTTTGATGATACTAAAGAGTATAAAAGTGCCTAAAAT
>QIDP01000112.1 GCA_003229375.1 Nitrospirota bacterium | reverse complement strand
TTTAACACCGATTTTCACAGATATGGTAATCGACATAACTTAACCCCAATTTTTCATTATTTTTTTGCTCATTTTTTTCATGGTTGCTCATATCTTATTGAAAAATCTTACAAAAACGAATATTTTCATTTTCGGTTCTCGGCAATTTCAAGAAATATTAGGGTTACATTTTGTCGATAAAAATAATTCAATGTCGATTATATTCATGCTATTTTGTTTAATTCGGATCGAAAATAGTGGGCTTTGGCCTATATTTAAGGCTAAAATAACTTAAGGTTTAATATTTAACTAAATTATCACAGATATTTAATCGACAAAATGTTACCCTAAAAAAACAAAAAGTTTTATGCTTCAACTATTATGACGGTGTCCATTCAAATTGCTTGGCAGCATGATTAGGGTATTATTATGACTGTAGTCTCATCTGTGAAAATCGGTGTTTAAGTTGAACTAACCAGAAATTGCAAACTGATAAAAATCAAAATGACATACCAAAATGTAAAAGTTACCTCTTACCTCTTAAAGTAAGCATACTGGAAGCCAATATGTCAACTATCTCTCTTGTCTCTCAGCAATTCTCGGCGAATTATAACATTTTGTTAATTAAGGCGTTACAATAAATAGATTAAAATAATTTCGTACGGTCAGAGTATGTTGGGATTTCTTTTACGAACGATTTTATTTTTTCTTTTGCTACCCTAACATTATCGCAAATAAAAGCAAAAGGAAAAATTCCAAGTGAGGAAAAGAGATCACAACATGCTCCATGTTCACCGAGAATTGCTGTAGTTATATGATATTATTTGTAATTTTCTAATATAGGTTTTTCCTCTCCTCTTAAGAGTCTGCCAATATTATCTTTATGTTGGATGACAATTAAAACTCCTGCAAATATTGAACAACTAATAATAGATAAAGGCATCTTAAAACATCCAATGGCAATTGGCAAAGCAATTCCTAATGCAATTGAACCAACCGATACAATACCTGTTAACAATTTAAAAATAAAATATATTACTACTGCTACTACTGTGGGCCATGTAGCAATTATGATAAATGATCCCACAGTTGTATTGACTCCTTTGCCTCCTCTAAAATTTAAGAAAGGAGTAAAATCATGTCCCATTATTGTTGCCAATCCTGTAATCGAAACAAGAACATTACTATTGATTGGTAATTCAATATTTTTTACCACCATAATAGTTGCGACTACAGGAATTGTGCCTTTCAAAATATCAATCAATTGAGTAATCCTTGCAGCTTTAGAACCCACAATCCGTTTAACATTTGTTGATCCTGTGTTGCCGCTGCCGACATTTCTGATATCTATCCCCTGGGAATTTTTCACTATTAAATATCCTGTCGGTATAGATCCACACAAAAAGGCTAAGAACAAAATACCAATAATTATTATCAAATCCATATATATTCTTACCATGAAATGTTATCGTATAATCTCGCACTAACCGATGCGTGTCTGAAAGATAATAACATGCAAGATAATAGTTTGAATACGATAAATATCAAAAACCAAAGTAACTATTCAGCGTATTTTTTTGATAAATCTAATTTAGGCCCGAAGGGCTGAAAGCATATAGCCGTGGGTAAAGCCCACGGATAAAGGAAAAAAAGAAACATCCAGCCCCGAAGGGGTGAAAGATAAATCTGAGCGAATAAAAAATAACTATTTTCTTCCACCCTTTCAGGGCTATAAATTTTGATATATCTTGGTCCATGGGCTTTACCTACGGCTATGTGCTTATGCCCCCTCAGGGCTAAAAACAAACGATTTCATAATTCGCTGAATAGTTACAAACCAAAAAGCTATTGCTGGCACGCATTCGGTGCAGCAACTGGTTATATTTTCTAATAATTAAGGAATATTCTATCACCGAGGGTTCATGGCGACCAAAACGCTCCCTTTTTTCTTCATCATCCGGAAAATATCGTAAGCTGATTCATTTTTTTCAGTCCCTTAGAAAATCGATTTGACCTCGCTTAAGGCTTTATTCAGCAAATCTTCTACTCCTAATTGATTGGCCCAATGTTTGAGGTATTTCAGATCTATGTTCTCAGTTTGGACTTTAAGAACACCTAAAACGTCGTTCCATTGTCTCTCTGAAATCTGGTTTCCCTTTTTATACCACTCTAACTTATTGAGAATGATATCTTCGGGAGAAGCAACAAAGAATTGAACAGCCTCTTCTGGAATCAATAATTCCTTTTTTCTTCTATCAAATGCCTGTTGGTCAAAAAGTCGTTCTTTCAAAATAAAAATATCGATTTTCAACATCGATTCCAGGTGAATGAGATTGAACGAAGAATGGTGCTGAATCGCCTCACGAATCATTTCTCCATCTATGTAGTAGTCGCTTTTCAGTCGGTCCACTAATTTATCGATATGACCTTCGTTTAAATTTGAAATCACATCGACATCAATTGTGGTTCTTGCAACTCCATAGACAGAACTTCCTACTGATCCGCCGATATAATAAGCAACTCCTAACTCTTCAAAAGTTTCAACAACTGGTTTGACGGCCCGAACTAAATCAGAAGATTTCATTGACTGTTAGCCGCGAGATAGATTCGTAATCGATTTGCGATATTTTCCCCATAATGATACGCAACGAACTTCAAGTCTCTCTCCTCTTCACTCAATATTGGGTTTGCCTTTGCTATTGCTCTCCGGGATAACTGGATTGTTGTTTCGGACAATGATCGAAGGAGCGCAAACCTTTTAGAGACACCGGCCTTCCTGAGCAGTGAAATCTGAACTTTCTCGGCATGAGGATATGTATCATTCATCTTTTTGACTGACTGCCAAATTGATAGCTTATAAAAAGTTATAATTCACAATGACCAAAAATGCAAGAAAAAATTTAAAAAACATTAACTATTTAGCCAAATGAAGTGTAAATAAATTTGATTATTTAGAAAGCAAATCTAACTTTTATGCAGAATTTTTATCTAAACTGAAATATGCCATACAAACGAGCACAGGTCAAGGAAAAAATCCCCCTCACCTCAATCCTCTCCTCCTTGGGGAGAGGAGGTAATAAGGGAAAATGTTTCACGTGAAACATTCATGCCGACGAGTCGGCACAAAGGGGGATGAAAATCGAAAATAAATTTATGGGTGGCATGGACAAACTTGTTTGTCCGTGAGAGATAGCGGGAGGGAATCAATTAGTCAGTCCCCTCTCCCCCGGGGGAAAGGGTTAGGGTGAGGGGGGATTTTCAGGTGAAAAAACAGAGGAGACCAATTATTATGAAGGCATATCTTGCTCTCTGCAAAGTTGTTTTATGAAGTGAAATATCCTCTTGTAAATATCAGAATTGTCCTCCAGGATAATAACATGTCCATCAGAGTCAACCTCATACAGCTCCTTCTTCTTAGAAAATATAGATTCCATTATCGCTACTGCACTCTTTGGATCGACTGTGGAATCTCCCTTTCCCTGGATTACAAGTGCAGGTTGATAGATATTCCTGAGCTGTGATTTCAGGTGCTCGATGAATTTCCTTAACTCACTAAGGCTGCTTATAGGCATGTATCTATAATTGATATGGGGATTCTCCGGATTCCCCCTTATAAAGTTTTTTATCCCTTCTATGTATGGAAAGCGCTTCAGGAGTTTATTGATATTATCGACAAGAGGAACCAGGAGAATGCTTTTATCTCTTATAATAATAGGCGCGGAGATGGAAATCACCCCCCTGATCGATTCGCCCTTTTCTGCTGCCAGGTTCAGCGCCAGCCCTCCCCCCATAGAAAATCCTGCAACAAATATCACATCGCAGTGTCTGCGCAATACCTCATAACCCAGAAGAACAGAGCTGTACCACTCCTGCCATGTCCGCTGTGCAAGATCGTATGGCGAGGTGCCATGCCCCTTTAATCTTACCCCATAAACAGTAAAGCCATTTTTATGGAGGAACTCCCCCAGGCATCTTATCTCAAGAGGTGATGCCGCATAGCCGTGTATAAGGAGGACCCCTATCCCTTTTGCCCTCCTCCTGTCACGGGGTAGCAGGGTTCTGCCTGAATCGGTTCTCAGGAAAAAAGGCCCTTTATACTCATCTTTGCCCTCTTCCATCTTGTTTATATCATCGTACTCGGGTTTAGAGAACCTTTCAAGGTCCAGGCGAAATGTCCTGATATCATCGTCAAAGAGGTATGAGCCCATGTCCTCTTCAGTATAACTATCATAATTATCTATTACCTTTTGTACTGTCCTCTCAACCACCTCTACAGGACGGATTTCATTATAACGAACCCTTATTGTGTTCTCCAGACGTATTTCATGAAAATTGCATTCCTCCAAAAGCTTTGGCAAAAATTCATAATCCTCGTTATCTCTCTTTATCAATCCCTCCTCCTCAGCCATTTTCAGGAAGTCCTCAAGGTATTTATCCTTATCAGAGAGGAGAAGACCATAGGATAGTGGATTACGCAGATTCCTGTGTAGAAATATATTAGGTTCTTTCTGAAGCTCCTTAATGATGCGATAGAGTGCGTTTGAGAAAAACTCCCTCTTTATACGGCCTATCCCCTTATCCTTAAAGAGATAATAAATCATCTCTGATGTAAGGTGAGAGAGGTTAATGGTTATAAGGGAGTACATCCTGAACATATAATCATCCCGAATCCTCCCTGATAGCGCACGGATACGATTATTATATGCCTTGCGTATCATCCGCTGTATAGGTTTATTCTTACCCTGCCCGTCCTTTCCTATCTTCACATTAAAACGATAGATGAGTTCAAGGAGGAATCTATCGAATATTCCGCAATAGTCTTTTACAAAGATAGGCTCTCCCATATATATATCCATATCAGTATCCTTTAGAAGTATATTTCCCTCGATGAAGAGCTCTTCTGCCAGTCTTTTGCTCTTCTTGGTAAACCTCTCCCCAATGATGCTGAGTAGGTTTTCAGATATCCTGATTGGATAAAAGGTGATGTTTGAGGGAACTATTCCTACCGGGGCCACTGACATATCATGAGGAGATATTTTCCGCCCTGATAAGAGATGTTTAGAATGTTGATTCGTCCTCTCTGTATCTTTTCGCATCTCGGCCAACCTGAAGAGGTCCCTTTGTGTCTGAGCCTTCAGGGCAATAACCGCGGCCCCTGTACGGGGCTCCCTCCTTTTCTTCTTATCTCTTGAGTAGACCCCCAATCTTCTCTTGCTGTCGAGAACACTTTTATCCTTAACCATAAGCCCTTCCGGAAATATGATGATCTTTATCCCGCGATTTGCCTCCTGAGCCAGATAGTCAATGATGAAACGGTAATTATTTGGTACAGCGCCGATATTGAGGAGAAAATTCCCTAAGGTACTGCCATCAAATAATTCCGAGGTTGCGATGGAGTGACATAGGACTTTTGCTTCCTTGTAGAAAAGGTACTGGGGGATAAAGGTCTCAAATCTGGCAAAGTGGTTAAAGATGAAGATATCCCCTTCATGAATCTGATCCTTGAGGTTGTGGAGTTTTATGTTGATCTTTGAGAGCTTCTCCATGATCCTCAGGACCTTGGCAGTCCTCATATAGTTTTTTATATGTATACCTAACCTCTCATGGGTAATCATAAGCAAAAATCAGACATCTTATCAGATTGAACCGGTTAAAGTCTTTTACTATAAATATACGCCTTTAAAAATATTTTATCATATAAAAGAGACATGGATAGGATGATTTCTGTTTTTTTTGTTGATCTATGGCGATGAATCTGTTTATAATATATCATTGCAAAGGGATAAATCCCTTTTGGGTTCCCTCAGTGGGGGGAGCTTTTTAATATGGTTATTGGAGATACAACAGTAATGGAAGACGACCCTAATAGTAGATGCTGTAAATCAGACAAACTTGATAGTAACAAACAAAGCGAGCTAACAGGGAGATTGAAGGGACTGAAAACAAAAGGAGATTGCTGGCAGGTAAGGAGGTTGCCTATGTAGGAATATATTTATATGTCCTCCCTGATTTTCCTGCCTTACACTAACGTCCGGAATCTTCTCATTTGTATCTCTCTATATGCTCCCATTATGTTGTTAGTAACCGTTCACGGTTATCAGTTTACAGTTTGCAGTTTTTTCAATGAATCATGTAGAGCTTGTAGCATTTTTGATATTGATTTCAATTCGTTAATTAGCTTTTTGGGGTCTATTTCAGAAAGTAAATTAATCTCTCGTGAGATATAAACCTGTGTTCGCAGTTCCGCAACTGAGCCTTTTGCTATATTATAAACCTTTTACTTTCTGTTTTATCAACTGTTAACTGCAAACCGTGAACCGTGAACGGTTACTGTTGTTACAATGAGGAGTTATCTATGGGAAACACAATTATAATACCGGAGATCAGAGAACTACTTAATAAAAATGAGATAGAGCCGATCAGGAATTTCTGCACCGATATACATCCGGCCGAGGTTTCAGAGCTCCTTTCCGGACTCAGTGTCCGTGAATTACAGCGGATATTTGCGATTCTTGACCCGCGCAAGGCATCAGAGATATTCAAATTCTTTCCTGTTGAAAGGCAGGTTTCGACAATCACAGAAGGGGATCGAAAGGAAATCGCAAAGATCATTGAGGAGATGAATCCGGATGACAGGGCAGACCTTATTAAGGAATTGACAGAGGATGTGGTCGAGGTACTCCTTCCTCTTGTTGCCCATGCAGAACGTGAAGATATCAGAAGGCTTGTTACATATAAAGAAGGCACTGCCGGCTCAGTAATGACCACCGACTATGCATCGGTAGAGGCTGAACTTACCTGTACTGAGGCACTCCAGAAGCTGAAGAGGGTGGCCCCTGCAAGCGAAACTATATACTACATTTATATTACCAATGGTAACAGACAGTTGACAGGGTTTCTCTCTTTAAAGGATCTTATTCTCAGCCGTTCTTATGCCCGTATATCAGAAATTATGCACAAGGACGTGGTCTCTGTAGACCTTGACGATGATGTGGAAAAGGTAGCCGCCATGATCGCTAAATACGATTTCCTGGCAATCCCTGTTATTGACCGGGATAAGCGTCTTGTCGGAATCGTCACGGTCGATGATGTGGTTGATGTCCTGAATGAAGAGGCAACAGAAGACATCTATCACATGGGCGCCGCGGGTTCTCCTCTGGACTACAAAACTACATCAATATTTAATCTTGCCCGCCAGAGGATGGTCTGGCTTCTGGTATTGGTCGCCGCGGGCTTTATCTCAGGAATGATAATGGAGCAATTTGCAGACGTACTCCATTCGGTTGTGGCGCTAACCTTCTTTATTCCGCTTCTATGCGACTCCGGAGGAAATGCCGGTTGTCAGACCTCAACCGTAATTATCAGAGGGATGGCTACCGGCGAGCTGGGCATTACAGATATCTGGAGTATTATAAAAAAGGAGCTTGCCATCGGGGTACTGGTGGGGCTGGTGCTGGGAATACTTGCGGCAGCAAGGGCATTACTCCTGAACCAGGACCCGATCCTCGGACTGATCGTAGGTCTTGCAATGTTAGTTACAATTATTGCTGCAAAGACCGCAGGGGCAATTTTACCCATTCTATTCAAGAGAATCGGTCTTGACCCTGCCTTGATGTCAGGGCCACTTATTACAAGCCTGATAGACATTTTTTCGATTCTGCTCTATCTGAAGCTGGCATGGTGGTTTTTGATATAAGGGGTTGAAAAAAGGGACAAAAAATCGCTTGTTTTTAATGTTTTATGGTGATATATTACTTCTGTTTAAAGGGAACCGGAGGGATTTTGTTAGAGCAGAATTTATCCAAAGATACCAAAAAGGTTTGGGCTATTGGTGGTGGAAAGGGAGGAAGCGGAAAGACCCTTTTTACTGCTAATCTGGGTGTAGGACTGGCAAGAATGGGAGAGGAGGTAATAGTAGTCGATTCTGATTTAGGAGGAGCAAATCTGCACACCCTGCTCGGTATAAAATATGTTAAACATAACCTCAATGATTACTTAAATAATACCTGTAAAATTGATGAAATAATCATGCCTACCAGTGTTAAAGGGCTCAAATTAATCAGCGGTACAAATGGTGTCTTAGGAGCAGCAAATCCCTATTTCTCACAGAAAACCAAGATGATCAATTGCTTTAAAAACCTTAAGGCTGATTACGTTATTGTGGATCTAGGCGCAGGATCATCATATAATGTCCTCGATTTTTTTAATGCTGCAGATGAAAAGATTGTTATTGCCTGCCCTGAACCAACCAGTATTCAAAATGTATATGGCTTTTTAAAAAGCGCTATCTACCGCAAACTAAGCAGAACATTTAGCCACAATCCGCAGGTAAAGGAGCTTATCACTTATGCTGTCAACCCGAAGAATGGTAAAAGGACTGAGACAATAAACGAGCTTTCCCGATGTATCTATGATGCTGATAAGGCATCCCACGAAATTTTTAGAAAGACTGTCAATGATTATCGGCCCTGCATAATCATGAACATGCTTAAAAACAAAGGCGAACAGAATATTGCTCAGGGTTTAAACCTGGTGGCAAAAAAATTTCTTAATCTTGAGATAAATTATTTAGGATTTTTACAATCAGACTCCTTAATTCCAGAATCTGTTAAGGCCATGACGCCATTTATGGAGATGAGACCGGGGACTCCGATTAGCAGTTCACTTAATAAGATCATTAAACGACTTGTCCGGGACGTTGAATTATAGGCGAAGGGATTATGGATCTTTTTTGTATTGAGTGTAACAGACCTATTGAGGTTGACAATACCTGCCTGGATGAATCTTTCATTCCTTTAGATATATGTCATTGTAAAAAATGTTCTGTAGAAGGAGAAATACATACTGAGAATGAAAAAGATAAAAGGCCTCTCTGTTCACCAAAGATCTCATATAAAGAGTTGTGCGGGAAAGAGATAGAGGAGATAACAAAACACCGTTGGTACGAAAGTGAAAAGGCCGGACATGATGTTGGGTTGGCTTATACTGAAGCGGATTGGAGACAGAAATATGAAAAGGCCTTTTTGAAAAAGTGGGGGTATATTTAGGACTCGCCCTGCATGTTAGTAATCTTTGATGGCTGAGATGAACCGTTTCTTTATAGTTTCAGGGGCATAGGAAACCCTTGCTATCCCTTCATCACTCTCTTTTGAAACCTTTGCCAGGATAAAGACAGGACCGTCACCTTTCAAAGAGTCTTTTATGACCTTTTTAAATTCCTCCTTCTCATTAACCTTTTCGACCCTGGTGTACCCGGCGCTTTTGGCTATCTCCTCAAGTTTTATAGTACTTGAGATTGTGCGCTGGTTTCCGGTAGAACCATAAACCTCATTGTCAAAGACGATATGAAGAAGGTTTTTGGGGAGGATATCTCCTATCATTGTCAGGCTTCCCAGATTCATCAATACATTCCCATCACCGTCAAATACTATTATCTTCCGGTGCGGCAGACTAATAGCCAGTCCCAGGCCAATTGAGGA
>QIDP01000025.1 GCA_003229375.1 Nitrospirota bacterium | reverse complement strand
CCGAATTGATAATGCAATTCCCTTATTTGTATGATCTCGCATATTTCTTCCTCACTATTCAGCTAAATACCTATAGACTATCCACCTGAATTTTGTGTAAGCCCTAATCGGGCAGATACGACTCTACCCTTTTAGAGGTCTCTTTAACAGAGCATTCCCTCCCCTCTTTTATCTCCCAGATAGAAATGATAGGGAACAACTTGGTAAACAGGAGATAGGTCAGAATAAAACCACTCAGTACCCCGAGAAAGATAGACCATTCAACCCAGGTAGGGATATAGGTGCCTCGAGGTATCGGCATCCTGGGGTTGGCAAGAGTGGGGGCAATAATAATGTATCTTTCCAGCCACATGCCGATAAGAATGGCAACAGAGGCTATATTAATACCGGTAATCGTCCTCGTAGCTTTCCTGGCAAGGATAATAAAAGGTATTACAAAGCAGCATAACACCATACCCCAGAAATGTGGCCAGTATGCACCGCTAAATTTCATCCAGAATACATCCATCTCATGCGGTTCATTCCCGTAGAATGCGGTGAGGTACTCGGCAAAGGTAAAGTAGAACCACAGACAGGTCATGGCAAGTAAAATGAGCGCCAGATTGTTGTAGTGAACAGGCTTAAGGTAGTCCTCGAGGTGATATGCCTTTCTTATTATTGTCATAGCAATCATAATGGCAGCAATACCGGAATAGATGGCGCCTACTACGAAATAGGGACCAAAAATTGTGCTGTGCCACATGGGCTGAATAGTCATGGCAAAGATCCAGGATATGACCGTATGCACAGAGATGGCTATCGGGATTACTACCACGGCAAGGATAGAGATAATCTTCTCAAGTAGGTGGCGCTGTTTCCCGGTGTCTCTGTAGCCAAGCGCAAGAACCCTATAAAAAAATCTTCTTAGCTTCATCCTCTCCGGCAGGATATCCCTTAATATGGCAATATCGGGTATCATCGGGATATACAGATATATTGTACTGGCTATCAAATAGGTGGTAATACTGCACACATCCCATAAAAGAGGTGACTGGAATCTCCCGTGGGAAAAGATGTTCAGCAACCTGTCCGGCCTGCCCATATCAATGATGACATTTATGGCGCCAAAGCTAATAACCATAACGGTTATAACCTCTGCTGATCTTGTGATCGGTCTGCGCCATTCGGCATTGCAGACTCTCAGGATCGCTGATATCAATGTGCCTGCATGGCTGATCCCGATAAAGAATACAAAGTTGACAATATAGATTCCCCAGTAAGAAGGTCTGTTCATACCGGTAACGCCCAAACCGTAGTAAATTTGTGTAAAAAAGGCATAAAGGGCAAGAAGGATAAAGGATAAAAGAACAGAGAGAGTGATATAAAACCCTGTTCCTGTCTCTATGACAGGGTATACAAGCCTTGCGTCCTCTTTTAGGTATTCCCTGATTTTTTTTCTATCGTCTGATTTACTCTCTTTCACAGTTTTTTAAACCTTATGCAGATAAATTACCTTTGGCTCTGTTCCAAGGTCTTCCATAATTTTAAATGCCCTTGGATCCTTTCCTATCTTCGAAACGATCGAGTTAGGATCGTTTAGGTCACCAAAATAGATCGCATTTGCAGGGCAGCTCTCAACACAGGCAGGCACATAATCTCCTTGCTTCAAACCTCTGTTCTCCTGCCTTGCCCTGTCTTTTGCAGCGTTTAACCTGTGGCTGCAGAATGTGCATTTTTCTACAACACCCCGCGGTCTTTTGGATACATCAGGATTGGTATATTTTTTCATATCCCCGGGCCATTCAGGGGTAAACCAGTTAAAGACCCTAACTGTATAGGGACAGGCTACCGTACAGTACCTGCAGCCTATGCATCTGCCGAAAATCTGGCCCACAATTCCGGTCTCCTCACTAAAATATGTCGCTCCAACAGGGCATACCTTGATACAGGGCGGATTCTCGCATTGCAGGCAGGGCACCGGGATAAAACTCATTTTAACATTCGGATACTTTCCCTCATAGGTCAGGGTCATATGTATCCATGACATTTCGCGGGCCTGCAATGACTCCTTTTTTGTCTTGAAAGGGATATTGTTTTCCGCCTTACAGGCGATAACACAGGCCTGACAACCCGTACACTTATTTAAATCAATGATCATTCCCCATCGCCAGACCGGCCAGATTTTATTTAGCGGTTTTAACTTTTTTTCCTCTTTATAACCACTCATAACCTTTCTACCCTCACCTTTGTTGAATAGAGTACAGGGATATCCTGATTAAAGAGATCGCCTTTATCAAACAGCGCATGGATATTGGCCTCATACTCCCCTGCCCATCGTCCGAAATTTCCGGTTCCCGCACCAAAAAGTATATTCATGCAATCGGGCATACAGCCTTCAAAGTATTTTACCTTTGCCTTGACAGATCCATTTTTTGACCGAATACGCACCATCTCCCCATTTTTAAGGTGGTACCGGTCTGCTGTTTTGGGATTGATCTCCACCCAGAGGGTCCACTTCTCCTGAACCCGTGCACCTGTAATCTCTATGATCCACGGCATATCGGATCCGGATCCGGTCATTCCTATATATGACGATAATATGGGGATCAGCCTCAGGTCAAATTCATCCTTCCTGTCTTCACGGATCTCCTGTTTCAGGGTGATACCCGCTAAATCGATCCTGCCATCCCCTGTCCTGATCTTTGCTCCAAACTCCCCATAGTTATACATCGGATCCCACCATGATCCATGCTTATCAAAATCATCTATAAAGTCTGCTTCATTCCTGTAATTTGACATCCAGAACCCCTGTCCTTCAAGTAGCCTGACAACTGAAGAATCGTCTGAATGGGAGGTAAATATCTCGCCCCTTCTCATCGAAAAGACCACACCCTGAATCTTTTTTGTAAAATCTTTGTGTGATGAGGTATCTTTAAGTCCAGCGGTCTTTTTTAATCTTTTGTACATAAAATCAGAAAGGTCTATGGTCTCATAGACACCTGTAATGATCGGTTTGATTCCTGATAACACAGGGACCTTATACCCGTCCGAGGCAAGGGAGATGTCATCCCTTTCTAGAAACGAATTAGACGGTAAAATAAGGTCGCAGATACTGCTTATTTCATCCGGGTACTGGCCGAAATAGCAGATAAATCTTGCCTGGTTAAGGGATGACAAAAGTTCTTGATTAATGCCTGCAAATTTAAATGGATGATCCTGTGTAATAAAGACCACCTTGTCTTTAAACAAATCCTTCTCTTTTGTAATATTTTCAAATGAGACCCTGGTCACCTCAAATTTTTCTTTACCAAAAAGTTCTTCCTCAATTATGTCTGTTATTGGACTCTCCTTTAACAACATCCCGCCTTTTGTTTCGAATCTGCCCAATAAAAAGTTCAGGAGGTTTATCGATTTTATCCTTTCTGCAGGATCTTCTGTAAAATATACCTGAGGTCCAACCATGCAAACAGGTCTCTTGCTATCAGAGAGTTCTCTTGCAATTTTAATAATATTAGACACCGGCACGGTAGTCTGTCTGGATATGTCCTCTAAATCCGTTGTCTTCAAAAGTCCGGCTTTTAAGTCATCATATCCCCTGGTAAAATCATTAATAAATCTTTTATCAATAAGATCCTCTTTAACAATGATATAGGCAATTGCCCGGGCAAGAAGATGCTCGGTGAACAGGGCAATCGGAATCCACCAGTCGCTTTTACCTGCTGTTAGAGAAAACTTTGATTCAACCTGAATATGCCTGCCTCTTTTTGACGGGTTGGATCTAAACGAGGGATAAGCCTTCTGAAAATACATAAAATTATCATTATAAGACAGAAAATCGTAACCAAAGGAGAGTATAAAGTCACTGTTTTCTATGTCATAGATCGGCTCTGACTTGATATTCAACGTATCTGAGGCACTCTCTATAAGACCTTTTTTATGATTTTGAGAAACTATAACACTGGAGTTAAAGGTCTTTAAGAAATATTTCATCAGAATGGCCATGGCCGAATCTTTTTCGTCAGAGATAAAAATAACTGACTCACTGGCCCCGGACACCTCCTTTAGTATAGCATCAACAGCATCAGCAGCCTTTCTTATACTGACATACTCCCACCTGTTTCTACCCCTCTCTCCACTCCTTTTCCCGGGGCCTTTAATCCTGTCAATACTGTACTGATACTGAAGACCTGTTACTCCAAGCGGGCAAATCCCCCCTCTATTTACCGGATGATCGATGTTTCCCTTGATAAAAACAAGGTTACTGTCAACTACCCTTGCAGACAGACCGCACCTTGAACTGCACAGCATACAAGTGGTATTTTTCCATACCTCTGTCTTATTGGTCCACAGTATCTCTTCATCCCTTTGACGGAGAATATGCTCCATAGCCAGTGTATGCTCGGTCAGATAATCGAGGGTATCCTGTATCCTGGTGCAGCCTCCGGTATACAGCATGACTCCGCTGCTTCCAAATATTTTTATCCAATCTCTCCTGGTTAGCTTCATCTATCTCCTCACACGTGACAGGTAATACAATCTACAGAGATGCCCCTCTCTTTATGGCAATTATAACAGAAGTACATCTTTGTCTTTTTTAAGGGTTTTGTGAGGGGCATTGTCTGGCTTTTAATATCACCGTGGCAGAATTCGCAATCAATCTTTGCATTCATCACATGCCTGAAATGCGGATAATAGACATGTTCTGGAACATGGTATACCCTTTTCCATGGCAGCTCTTTATTCTTTTTAATATATTCCTCAATCAATCTCTTTTCTTCCGGATTGCTTGTCATGGGCTCATCGAAATGACAGTTTGAACACACCTCGGTTGTTGGTCTCCCCGAATTCTTCTGTGTTTCATAAAATTGATGACAGATGTTACACTCGACTCCTGCATCTATATGGGTCTTATGCGGGAATTGAATTGGCTGCTCTACCCCGCTGCCACATGAAACAAAGAGAGCAAAAACAAATGCAGAAGATAGAATTATCAGGAGATTCCTACATTTTTTCATATGAAAATTCCCTTTCACCCTCTCCCGCGGACAGGCTTGTCCTTGCCACCCATAAATTAATTTTAATTTTTATCATCTGCCCCAAAAAATACAGGAACCAATTGTTAAAAGGCTGATTATTGTAACCTATTGAACCATAAAATCCTCAAAATCTATGCCCTTTATAGTACCTCTCTGTAGCGATTTGTTCAATTGTACAGTTATTGCATTTTTCAACTTGTCCTGGACAAAATGGATGTCTTCATAGAAGCTATCCTTGAAAAAGGCATCCACTGCCTCTTCAATAATCTCTTCAAATATAGGCATATTGTTCCTTGCCTCCCTTGCTGTTTCGTCGGTATCCATTTTCAGCTTTATTATCATACTCATTATCTTTGTCTTTTCTGCATCATAGGTTATAGGGATTATGGACCCTATCTTAACAATTAGAGAATCAGATTCAGGCACACCCGGGGTTATTTTTTTATCCTCTTTAGCAGGAGCAGGAAGAGGCCTTTTAGTTTCCGGGGTTGAGGATGTGGTTTTATCTCCAATCTCCGGAGCAGATTTTGCATCTTTCGTAACAGGGTCCCCGGGTATGATTTTTCCTTCTGACTTGACCATAACCTCTGTTTGTTCGGATGAGAATATATTTTTTAGGATATAGTATCCTCCTGCCATAAAGATTATCAATGTAATTGCTGCCACAGAGCTCATAAGCAATGATGGGGTTTTTCTTATCTTCCCTGTCTTCTCTGATGTTTTTCCTGGCTTGAATAACAATTTTTTAACTCTGGTAAGGTAAGAGATGTAAGGTATAAGTTTAGATAGTATTGTTGATTTTTCTTTATCTTGTTTTTTTATCTCCTGAGCCGGTTCTTCCGGAGTTTTTTCTGGTGTTTCCTCTATTTTTTCTTCTATGCCCGGTTTCACTTCATCCGGTGGTGTTTCATTAGTTTCAATCCTTGCCTCTGCCGGTTCCTTGATCTCTTCTGCGAAAGTTTCTTCTTCTGTTTTATCCGGATCAGCTTCCTGTTCCTGATATTCGGCTGTAATCGCCTCTTCTTCTTTGATCTCTTGTATTGGTTCTTCCGGAGTTTTTTCTGGTGTTTCCTCTATTTTTTCTTCTACGCCCGGTTTCACTTCATCCGGTGGTGTTTCATTGGTTTCAATCCTTGCCTCTGCCGGTGCCCCGGTCTCTTCTGTTAAGGTCTCTTTTTCTGTCTTATCTAAATTTTCCTCCCATTCTTGAAATTCGGTTGTAATCGCCTCTTCTTCTTTAATCTCTTGTATTGGTTCTTCCGGAGTTTTTTCTGGTGTTTCCTCTATTTTTTCTTCTATGCCCGGTTTCTCTTCCAGGGCGGTCTCAGCAATTTCTTTTGCCTCTTCCAGGAGTTCCCTGATCTCCTCCTTTCCTGTCTCTTCTGTTGATATATCTGATATATCAGGATCAGCTCTATCCTCTGTGGATTCTCCTGCAACCATGTCTTCTTCTTTAATCTCTTGTATTGGTTCTTCCGGAGTTTTTTCTGGTGTTTCCTCTATTCCTTCTTCTACTACTACTACGCCTGATTTTTCTTCATCTACTTCTATCTTATCTGTTTCAACCTCTTTCTCCCGGTCAGGATAGGGGCCTACATCTATCTCATCTTTTAGATTCTCTGTATGCTCAACCTCTTCATCTCTTGTCTCAATCGTTTTTTCTTCATCCTTTTTCTCCATATCTTCAAGTACATCTCTAAACATCTTCTCCATCTCTTCATCTTCGATATCAGAAGTTTCTGCTAAATCTTTCTCCTCTCCTAAATCAAATTTTATTTCTTTTTCTTCTTTTTCCCTCTTCATTAATCTCTTATCCCATTCCTCTAAATTCTCCTTTAGGTTGTTTACCACCTTCTCTATACCCTCAGCCTCTTCCTTCCTGCTGACAGGAAAGATATTATGACACCTGGCACACTCTATACTTCTCCCCTTTTCCGGCACTACAGAGGAATCTATTCTATATTTAGATTTGCATTTGGGACACTGAATATTCATTAGAGAACACCTTTATTTTATCTGATAGCCTGAATTCCCAGCGCATCCTTTCCAATGATCAATTTCTGAATCTGGGATGTCCCTTCATAAATTGTGTTGACCTTTGCATCCCTGAAATACCTTTCCACAGGATATTCGTCAGAATATCCATAACCGCCATGTATCTGTATGGCATCTGTTGCTGCCCTCATAGCTGCCTCTGAGGCAAAATATTTTGCTATAGATGTCTCCCTTGTAGTCTTGATCCCCTTATTTTTAAGATGACCGGCATTAGATACCAGTAATCTGGCAGCCTCTGTATCGACTACCATCCTTGCAATCATGTCCTGAACGAGTTGAAAACTACCTATAGGTTTGTCAAATTGTTTCCTCTCTTTCGCATATTTTACAGAGGCATCTATGCAGGCCTGGGCAATCCCAACACATCCTGCTGCTACACTGTACCTTCCATTATCGAGCGCAGACATAGCGATTTTGAATCCATCTCCTACCTCTCCTAAGATGTTGGTTTTAGGAATGCGGCAGTTTTCCATGATAAGCTGGGCAGTATTAGAGGAACGGAGTCCCAGTTTTCCCCGGATATTGATGTTTGAAAAGCCAGGGGCATCCCTTTCAATAAGAAAGGCCGCAAGTCCTTCATGCCCCTTTTTCTTGTCTGTCTGTGCAAAGACAATGGCAAGATCAGCAACACCGCCATTAGATATCCATGTCTTGGCCCCGTTTATCATCCATTCATCTTTCTGAAGAACAGCGGTAGTAGACTGGTTGACAGCATCACTCCCGGCCCCTGGTTCGGTGAGACCAAAACAGCCGATAATATCCATGCTGCAAAGTCCGGGGAGATACTTCTTCTTTTGTTCTTCACTCCCCCATCTCTGGATGGTTAGGCCGACTAATGATATCTGTACAGAAAGGGTAGTTCTTACTGATGAGCATCCCCTCCCGATCTCTTCTGTCATAATACTGTAGCTGATATATTCCAGACCGGCCCCGCCATACTTCTCCTCAATCGGACCACCAAGAAAGCCTAATGAGGCCATCTTCTTCAGAATGTCCTTTGGGAAACGCTCATTAATATCGTTCTCTCTCGCAACAGGCACAATCTTTTCATCTGTAAACCTCTTCATAGTTTCCTTGATCATCTGCTGTTCATCAGTTAGATCAAAGTTCATAGATAGTACCTCCTTTTAGCAAACTCGTAAAATAATTTGCCATTTCTCTCCACTTTCTTACTTCTGAAACACCGTTCCATTTGCATTAATCCTCACCATAATTACACCCCAAAATTACACATTTTATTATGTGAAAATACAAGGGATTTTTAATTATGTCAAGGTAAAATCACAGTAAAAATCCAAAATTTGACAAAAGATACAAAAGATATAAAATGTTAATAATAAAGAAAGGTTGGGATGATGTGTAGAAAACTCGTTTATTCTGATAAATATCACAGGGTGGATATAGGGCAACATGTCTTTCCAGTATTAAAGTACAGGCTGATTCATGAGCAGCTAATAGCGCGGGGATTAGCCGCAGAAGGCGATTTTGTTGAGCCGACACCTGCTTCAGACGAGGATATATTGCTTGTCCATACACCTGATTATGTAAAGAAGTTGAGAGATGGCACACTCTCGCAACCGGAGATATCTGCCATGGAATTGCCATATTCTTCAGAACTTGTTGATACCTTCCGCACATGTGCAGGCGGAACCACTCTGAGCGGGGAGATAGCCCTTGCAGAGGGGACAGGTATCCATATTGGCGGAGGATTTCACCATGCCTTCCCGGATCATGGCGAGGGGTTTTGCGTCTTTAACGATACTGCTATTGCGATCAGGAGGTTACAGAAGGATAACAGGATCACCAGATCATGCGTGATAGATTGCGATCTCCACCAGGGGAATGGGACTGCCTATATATTTCGTGACGATAAAGATGTGTTTACCTTCTCCATACATCAGGAGAACAATTACCCTGCAGTAAAACCTCCGGGAGATCTTGATATAGGTCTGGAAGATGGTGCAGGGGATGATATCTATCTGGCTCACCTGGAGAAAAATATACCGAAGATAGTGGAGAGGAGCAGGCCTGACCTGATTATCTATCTTGCAGGCGCAGACCCTTACAGGGATGACCAATTGGGCGGATTACTCCTTACGATGGATGGTCTCAAAAGGCGTGATGAGATCATCATCCATCTATGCCGTGAAAAGGGAATACCGCTCGTTATCCTGCTTGCGGGCGGGTATGCATGGAAGACAGAAGAGACCATAGAGATTCATTGTCAGACCATTGCCTCTGCTATTGGGGAATAGATAATAATAATCATGAGTAAACCCCCAGCTCTGCTGGGGGACTCCCAGAGTTTGACATTTACGGGAATAAATGAAAGCCCCCATACTGTGAACCGTTCAAAGTTCAAGTTCGCAGCAAAGGAGGCTTTCAATGAAAAACAAACAAAGTTTAAACCATACAGTATGGGATTG
>QIDP01000097.1 GCA_003229375.1 Nitrospirota bacterium | reverse complement strand
CAGCATCTGTCCCTATGTTGCGATGGACCAGTATATTGCCGAACTGATCGCTTATACAGATATACATAGACCTTGCATGAAGGTCGATTCCTCAATAAAATTTATGTTGTTTGGTATAAAATTTCATTTCTCTATTTCCTCCTTGATTTTAAACCTGCATGGCTAAGGTTTTGCAGCAAATAAAACTTGAATTTCTGCTTAAACTTTTATATCCTGTTCATAGGTTTAGGGATCATAAAATATATAAATCACCTCCTTCTTTTTGGATTTTATAACAGTATACCTTTCGATACGCTGTGAAGGAGGACTTAATTAGTATCAAGGCGCTCCAGTCGCTGCGCTCCTTGCGTGCAACTGAGCTTGGTCGTTCGCCGGTAAATATGATGGACTTTTCATATTCTTTTCGGTTGGGTTTCATGTTGACTATTTCTGATACTAATGGTAGACTAGTCTAAAACTGGTCTCAAGGACAAGGAGGTGTTTACATGTCAACAGTAGGTGCATACGAAGCTAAAACCCATTTACCCCAATTATTAAATCGAGTAGCCAAAGGAGAACGAATTACCATTACTAAGCATGGTATACCAGTGGCTATTCTACACCCCCCTGAATCAATGAAAAAGTCGTTACCACGAGAGACTATAGCCAATTTACGAGAGTTTCGTAAAAGCCACTCTTTAAAAGGGCTCTCTTTAAAACAAATGATCGAAGAGGGAAGGCGATAGATGGAGAAAAAATTTGTAGTAGATAACTCAATAGTCATGAGTTGGTGTTTTCGAGACGAATCAAGCAAATATGCAGATAAAATTTTAGACAGCTTAGAAGAGTATGAAGCTATAGCTCCTCCTATATGGCCACTTGAGGTAGCAAATGTTTTATTGGTAGCAGAACGTAGAGGACGCCTAACTAAGGCAGATAGTATTAGATTTCTAAGTTTAATTAATGAACTTCCTCTTATAGTCCAACAAGAAACGCCTGATAGAATGTTGAAAGAAATTTTAGCATTAGCACGAGAATGTTATATTTCTTCATATGATGCGTCATATTTAGACTTGGCAATGAGGAATGGTGTGCCAATAGCAACTCAAGACTCCGGGTTAAAAAAAGCAGCAAAGCAATGTAAAGTCCCTTTATTTAAAGGCATACAAAAGCGAACTGTTTACCGAACAGGTTCTCTACCAACTATTTTTGAAAAATCAGAAGCTAAATTGCCTAAAACTGCTTAAGATGGCTAAATAGTTACGATTTTTCTATTTTCATTATTATAGTTTCAGGTATAATTTATTTATTTAATAGTATAGCGAGGATCATCAAATTGGAAAGAAAGGAGACATTCAAATCAGGGTTTATCTCCATTATAGGCAGACCTAATGTGGGAAAATCTACGCTTCTCAACAGAATATTATCAGAAAAGGTTGCTATAGTCTCGGACAAACCACAGACAACAAGGAACAGGATTACAGGTATAAAAAATCTTGATAATGCCCAGTTGATATTTGTAGATACGCCCGGGATACATAAGGCAAGATCCAAGCTGAATAGACATATGGTAGATGTCTCTTTTAAGACCTTTAGGGATTCAGATCTGATTTTGCTCCTTACGGATCAAAGAGAAGAGATCGGCAAAGGGGACAGATATATTATGTCATCCCTTGAGGCCAGAGGTATCTCCTCTTTTTTGCTGATAAATAAAATCGACCTCCTCAAACCTGAACAAATATTATCACTTATAGATGTTTATAGCCGTGATTACACCTTTTCTGAAATCATCCCGATATCGGCAGCAACAGGAGAGGGAGTGGATACCCTTCTTAGGATGATTGTTCGGTATCTTCCTGAAGGCCCAAAATATTTTCATGAAGAGATGGTTACAGATCAGCCCGAACAATTTATTATTGCAGAGCTGATCAGAGAAAAGGTTATAGATTCTACTAGAGAGGAGATACCCTATTCTGTAGCTGTAGTAGTAGAGGATATAAGAGAGGGCAGCAGGAGAGATGCCCTTGTAGTTGATGCTGTGATCTATGTGGAGAAGAACTCTCAGAAGGGTATAATTATTGGAAAGGGTGGGGAAATGTTGAAGAGGATAGGCACAAGAGCAAGAGAAGAGATGATAGAAAGACGTTTGGGATCAAAGATATATCTAAATCTATGGGTAAAGGTAAAGAAAGATTGGCGGAAAGATGATAAGGCATTAAAGGAGTTGGGGATAAAGTAATGCCTCTTTATCATACAGCGGCAGTAGTACTCCGGAGAAGGAATTTTGGTGAGGCCGATAGGATTATCACCTTTTTTACACATGATTTTGGTAAGATAAAATGTATTGCCAAAGGATCCAGGAGGTTCAAGAGTAAACTCTCAGGAAACCTGGAACCCTTTACCTTTCTGAGGATCATATATTTCGGGAAGGAGAATCAGAATATATACCAGATCAATTCATGTGATATCATAAGGTCTTTTCATAAGATCGGTGAGGACTATAAGAGATTAAGTATATGCTCCTATATAGTTGAATTGATTGATACCATGTTTAAGGAGAAGGACCCAAACAGGGAACTTTTAGGCCTGCTGCTGAGCATCTTTTCATTGATAGAGGAATCATCGGATGTAGATACTGTACTGAGGATTTTTGAAGTACGATTCCTCTCCCTCCTGGGGTATAAACCAGCGCTTGATGTCTGTGTCCGCTGTAACAGACCTGTGGATAGAGTTATCAGATTTAACCTTATTAAGGGCGGGATTATCTGTAAAAATTGTTTCAGGAATACCAGACATGAGATAGAAATCAGTCGTGGTGCCCTGAACTTTATTAAGAAGTCTTTAACGATTGACCTGTCCATGATGGGACGTCTGAAGATTCCTAAGGGACTGGAGAAGGGGATTCGGGAGATGCTTCATTCATCTTTAAGTATACGCATTGGTAAGAGACTCAAATCTTATGAATTGCTTATTTCAAATCATTCCCGGAATTCGTGATCAACTAATACCTTATCATTAATTTACTCCATGTTCACCGGGAATTGCTGACAAGATTGACTTTTGGTGGATTTGCGATATACTTAATGAAAAAGTTTTACAAAGACTATAGACCAAAATAAGAGGATAAAATTGTGAAAGTAGGTGTTGGGAAAGAAATTATAAGTGAGATACTGACTCTATCCATTAAAAGGGTGAAGGCGGATAAGGTGCTATATATAACCGATCTGCCACCAATCATTGTAGAGAGGGCGAGGGATGAGAGATTCGGCGATTTTTCCACCAATCTGGCCATGACTATTGCCCCTATTGAAAGGAAAAAACCGAGATTAATTGCAGATATAATCGTTGAGAATATACGCAATTTCCTGAAATCAGAAGATGAAATGCTATCATTCCCCTCGTCATACATAGATAAAGTTGAGATAGCAGGTCCGGGGTTCATAAACTTCTTTATGAGCAGAAGATTCTGGCTCGATTCTATAAAGATCGTTGAGGCACAGGGATCTGAATATGGAGCATCATCTCTTGGAAATAACAGGAGGATTCAAATAGAATTTGTCAGCGCCAATCCTACAGGTCCTTTACATATAGGTCACGGAAGGGGGGCTGCTGTTGGAGACATCCTGGCCAATATTATGAAAAAGGCGGGGTACAATGTAGAGAAGGAATATTATATCAATGATGTGGGGACCCAGATGGCGATATTGGGGAAATCAACCTTTATCCGCTATCAACAGTTACTAGGTCGGGATATACCTTTTCCTGAGAACGGGTATAAGGGGGATTATATCAATCATATTGCCAAAGATATAATTACCAAAAAAGGTGAATATTTCATGGACCAGCCTGAAGAGGTTTCTCTTCCCTTTTTCACAGAATTTGCCTCCGGGATAATCATGGATGGCATTAAAAAGGATCTGGAGGATTTTGGTGTAAAATTCGATAATTGGTTTAGCGAGAAGACCCTTTATGATAGAGGCGAAGTGGATGAGGGAATAGGCTGGTTAAAGGAGAAGGGGCTTGCCTATGAAAAGGATAACGCTGTTTGGCTAAAATCAGGTATGTTCGGTGATGAGAAGGATAGGGTGCTTGTCCGGGGGAATGGGCAGCATACCTATTTTGCCTCAGATATTGCTTATCACCGGGATAAGTTTAAGAGAGGCTTTGACCGGGTAATCGATATCTGGGGGGCAGACCACCATGGATATGTCCCGCGGATGAAGGCTATAATAGAGGCAATGGGATATCACAAGGATGCATTAAATCCCATCCTTGTTCAATTAGTAAACCTTAAAAGGGGAAATGAACAGATAGCCATGTCTACAAGGGAGGGGAAGTTTACCACACTCTCGGAGGTTGTAAGGGAGGTGGGAAAGGATGCTGCCCGTTTCTTCTTCTTGATGAGGAGTTCAGATAGTCACCTTGATTTTGATCTTGATTTAGCCATGAAGGAGTCAAAGGAAAATCCTGTATATTATGTACAGTATGCACATGCCCGTATAAGTAGTATATTTAGGGTAGCCGGGGAAAAGGGAATAGATATACCTATTGCAGAGGAAGTGGATGTTGATCTGCTAAGATCACCTGAAGAGATGACCCTTATCAAAGAGATATCAAGATTTCCTGAAGTAGTAGAGAAGTGTGCCATTTATTTAGAGCCCCACAGGCTTACTTACTACTTACAGGATCTGGCAAGTATATTCCACAATTGCTATAATAAGTACCGTGTTATATCAGAG
Source organism: Nitrospirota bacterium (assembly GCA_003229375.1). Lineage (GTDB taxonomy): Bacteria > Nitrospinota > Nitrospinia > SZUA-224 > SZUA-224 > SZUA-224. The sequence goes on along the minus strand of QIDP01000097.1, from coordinate 4,835 downwards.
GATAGAAGACTTACTGATGCGCGCCTTATCCTGGTAAAGAGCATAGGGATAGTGTTAAAAAATGCCCTTTTATTACTTGGTATTTCAGCACCAGAGAAAATGTAGATAGTGTCTGAACGAAAACTACCCATCTACTGCGTTGCATGAAAATAAGGTATTAGATAAGATGGAAACAAAGAGATCAAAGGTGGGCAAGAGACAGTCTGTGGTACTGAGCAGAGGGGAATTAAGGATATTAATTGCCGGAATATTCGTGGTGTGCATATTGAGTATGATACTCGGCTTTGTGATGGGAAGGGGCTTTAAGGGGATCAGCAGTGAGGTTTCATTAAATGATGAGATAGATATCATTTCTCCTGATATCAGAGATGGATCTATGGAAGAGGAGACCTCCCTGACATTCTTTAAAACCCTGCCTGATGATGAAAAAGAAGAAAAAGATATAGAAGACAAAAAAATCGTACAACCTCTAATAAAGAGTAAGAAAGTATTATCAGACCAGGTTAAAATTGATCCTATCAGAAAAAAGCTTTCTAACAGGATTGAGGATGTAGCAGCCAACAAAAAAGATATACCAGGCCATGGATATACGATCCAGGTTAGCTCCTTCCGGGATGAGAGTCAGGCATTAGATCTGAAATCTACACTTAAAAAAAAGGGGTATGATGTCCGTATAAAATCTGTTGAGATACCTGAAAGAGGTGTATGGTACAGGGTCTTTGTAGGAGCTTATAATAGTAAAAAGGATGCAGAAAAGGCTGCTAAAAGGATTCACTTTGAAGAGAGACTTCCTACTCTGGTTACTGAACAATGAAAAGATATATATTATTATTCTCTGTACTTTTGACTTTTCTCATAATATTTGCCTCTCCCATAAGGGGTGAGGTTAGCCTTGTTATAGGTGTAAAAGATTTCAGAGAGAAGATAGATTTGATCCTCAGGGATAAATGCCTCGCAAATGGAAAGACCGGCATCAAGATTGTTTCACTTGACCATGGAGATATACTCTACGATTATAATAGTAACGATCTGTTTATCCCTGCATCAAACCTCAAGCTTATCACCACGGCCGCAGCACTTCTGAATCTCCATCCTGATTATAGATTCAAGACAACATTGTCTACAGATGGGAATATAAATGACGGGGTGTTGGAGGGGAATTTGTATATAAAAGGGTTTGGGGATCCCATGCTGGTCTCAGAGGAGCTGTGGATGATGGTGAAGGATCTGCGTAATATAGGGATAAAGACCATCACAGGTGATATCATTGCAGATGATACCTTCTTTGATAGTGAGAGGGTTGGAAATGGGTGGGGAAAGCATATTGGACCTCAGGCATATAACGCCAGAATCGGGGCGCTATCGCTCAACTTTAATACAGTCACTGTATATGTAGAACCAGGCAGGGAGGAGGGAGAGAGACCTATAGTGATTCTGGATCCGTTAACAAGGTTTATCAATGTGGAGAACATGGCTGTAACGATCTCCGGGGGAAAAGGAAACAGGCTTATTGTTGATAGGGTGGGAGGAGATAAAAGGGACACAATTATTATAACCGGTAAGATCGCAAAAGGGAAGAAAAGAAAGCGATTCTATCGAAACATCTCCAATCCCCCATTCTATACTGCTGCAGTTTTCAGGGATTTTCTCGCAAGGGAAAACATAGAAGTAAAAGGAAAGGTAACGGCTGGTATACAGCCTGAAGGTGTGATGGAACTCGTGGTTCATGATTCTAAACAGCTCTCCTTAATAATCCGGGGGCTAAATAAGATAAGTAATAACTTCATTGCAGAGCAGATATTAAAGACAATGGGGGCAGAGATAGAAGGTGAGCCAGGCACAGCGGCAAAGGGGCTTAAGATAGTGTATGATTTCATGGAAAAGCTAGGAATAGATAAGGGGGTGTACACTATTGTGGATGGATCGGGATTATCCAGGAAGAACAGGCTCTCTGCTGATCAGCTCTTAAAGGTATTAGTTTATATGTATAATGATTTTATGCTGCAGCCAGAATATCTGTCATCGCTCAGTGTGATGGGGATTGACGGCTCGTTAAATGATCGTCTTAATAATACCTATGCAGAAAGGAAGATCAGATCAAAGACAGGGACACTATATGGTGTCAATTCATTATCCGGTTATGCAAAGACGACAGGCGGCGAGATAATGGCCTTTTCCATACTGATGAATTATAAGGGTTGTGATCCTGAGAAGATCATGGCAATACAGAACAAGATAGCCCTTCTTATGGTTAGTTTTTATAGAGAGGTAAGAGGTATAAGATAGATTGAAAACAAAATGGAATATTCCCAAAAACGATCATGAACTGTGTGGTATGCTCTCCGGAGAGCTCGGTATAGAGTCACTTATAGCACAGATCCTTATTAATCGTGGTATTACAGATTCCCTGTCTGCAAGGAGTTTTCTCGATCCTTACCTCAAGGATCTGTATGACCCCTTCATGATGAAGGATATGGATAAAGGGGTCAGGAGGATTATTGAGGCCATAAGAGGAAAAGAGAAGATATGTATATACGGGGATTACGATGTAGATGGGATAACAGCCACCTCTCTTCTAGTCATATTTTTCAGGGAGCTTGGGATAGATGTATCCTGTTATATACCTGAGAGGATATCTGAGGGATACGGGTTAAATATCCCTGCCATAAAGAAGATCGGAGAATCAGGGGTAGGCCTGATTATTACAGTGGATTGCGGAATAAGCGATATAGATGAGATAGAAGAGGCAAAAGGGCTGGGAATCGATGTCATTATCACAGATCATCACCAGGTGCCTGATCGTCTTCCTGATGCGGTGGCCATCCTGAATCCTGCACAGAATGATTGTCCTTATCCTTTTAAATATCTGGCTGGCGTTGGTATTGCCTTTAAACTGACAAAGGGATTGAGGGCAGCGCTCAGGGAAGAGGGATGGTTTCGCGGTGTATTGCCAAATCTAAAAAGGCATCTCGATTTGGTTGCCCTGGGGACCATCGCAGATATCACTCCTCTGATAGATGAAAACCATATACTGGTAAAATACGGGTTAGAGGAGATCACCAACACCGGTAAGACCGGATTAAAGTCACTTAAGGTGATATCAGGCATCAATGAAAAGGATATCGACACATATGATGTCGGTTTTGTCCTGGCCCCCCGGTTGAATGCAGCAGGTCGTATAGGAAGGGGAGATAGTGGGGTAGAGCTCCTGATCGCTGAAGATATGTCAAAGGCTATGGAGATATCAAGGTATCTGGATAGGATAAATCGTGAGAGACAGCGTATGCAGGAAGAGATATTGAGAGAGGTCAGAGGGATTATTGAAAAGGAGTTTGGTCCCGGGGAACTTCCTGACTCTATCAGGACAATAGTATTAGCCTCTGATAAATGGCATCCGGGCGTCATAGGTATAGTAGCATCAAAGATAGCAGATGATTATTTTAGACCTGCAATCCTGATATCTCTTGATGGAGAAAGAGGCAGGGGATCTGCCAGAAGCACTCCATTCTTTCATATATATGATGGATTAAGGGAGTGCAGAGATCTCCTGATCGACTTTGGCGGTCACAAATTTGCAGCAGGAGTGACTATCGAAAGGAAAAAGATCGATGAATTTAAAGAGAGATTCAATATGATTGTACAGGAGAACACAGATGATGATAACAGTATTCCCCGCATAGATATCGATGCAGTAGTTGATCTTAAAGACCTGAATAAAGATGTGGTAAAGACAATAAACTCCCTTGGTCCGTTTGGACATTCTAATCCACAACCAATAATCCTTGCCCGGGGTGTAAGGGTTATTGGCGAACATTCAATGGTCGGGAAAAATGGTGAACATCTGAAATTTAAGGTGCTAAACGGATCAAAAACTATGGATGTTATTGGCTTTAATATGTCGTACATGGCAGAGGAGCAAGGCCTTATGCCTTCTTTTAACTCCTCTGATTCGATATTCGATATAGTCTTTACCCCGCATATAAATCGATGGAATAACTCAGAGACAGTTCAATTGAAACTTAAGGATATGAGGAGGGCCTTTTCTTAAGGGATCGGCCTAAAGGGTCTGTCAGACCCTAAAATAACAATGGTACTCACTTCTTTCCATACGCTTGATCATGAGGTCCTAATTCAAGAAACTTGATAGTATTGTCCGAACATTTATCGCAATCACTGCAGAGGACTATTTCATTGTCACCTTTTTTCCGGCATACCTTACAGTATAAATAAATAATGAGAAAATTCCTCCGCACCGAACAACTATAGTATCCTCTGAAGTTACCCTTCAATGGTTCACCTAGGGCAATAGGATTCTCTATAATCATGTCTACTTTTTTTTTGATGGCCTTTTTTATAGAGCTGTACTTTTTTAGAGATTTTGTAAAAGCATCGCTGAAGAGAATTTCCATCAGAAGATATCTTTATACTTAGACCATTTCATCTTGCCAGACTTAATTCTCGAAATAGTTTCCAAAAGACTTTCCGTAAAATCCGGATCAGCAAGAATTGCCTCGGTTGGGTTGCTCTCTTTGATGCGTTTCAGATTCAGAATAAACTGTGTAAAAACTTCCGAGACAGATGTTCGCTGCTGTTTTGCATAAATTTTAGCATAGTCTATTAAATCTTTGTCCAATGTAATATTTATCTTGCCTTTCTGCATTGTGATCACCTCATATTGTATGCTTATAATATACGCCTATTATACATATTTGTCAACATTTTTTTTTCACCCACCCCAGACTAATCCGAAGTTCCCCCAAGATAATCCTTTTTTATCGACATAAGTTATGTATTATCAAAGAGATGGCAACATATTGGTATTCATATTGTTCTCA
>QIDP01000068.1 GCA_003229375.1 Nitrospirota bacterium | reverse complement strand
TATCAAGTCCTGAAAGCAATCTTTTCGCCTCTGACCTCGAAACATATTCCTTTTGAAAAAGTTTTACAAATACTCTCGTCTTCTCAAAAGTATAATCGAATTCTTCCGGAGCATACTGTATAAAAATTTTCTCAAGATTCCTTTTCGAGGCCCGGCTGATACTAAATTTTACTTCTGTTCCCTTTAAAAATCTCTTCTCTTTAACGAAAACATCTTTCTTAATATTATCAAAAATAAGGTTTATTTTGTGAGACCTGAAGGCAATACTATCTCCGGACTTTGAAGAGAAAAAAATCCCTTCACCCGTGTGTTTTTCTCTCATTGTAGTTGTTTTTCCCTTGATTAATTCTCCAATAGCAGAAGTTTCATCGGGTAGATCAAACCATGTATGAATAGAATAGAAAATACCAATTCCATTGTCCCTTATTGTAAAATTATACGTGTATTGGTCAAGGACAACTTCCACGTCACAGTTTTTCGACCGTGAGTGTTCTATGGCATTATTCAAAATCTCTGTGAATACATAATTGATTATATCAAAGACATTTTTCCTGAGATTTTTTCTTAAATTTAAAAGTAATTCTACTTCCTTAAAGACCCTGTCTTCTTCTAAACCCTTTAAAACGTATCTTTTTCTCAATCGCTGCGATGGTTGAATTTTCCCGGCAATTGTATATACAGCCCCCCTTGTATTTCCTTCTTTAACCACATTGCCTTCTTGAATCAATACCTTAAGATGTTTATTCAATGCCTGCCTTGAAATGCCGAGGAACCCGGATATCTCTTTTCCCGAAGCAGATTTTTTTCCTTTTAAATATTTCAGTATTTTATCTTTCTGATTCATAGAATAATTTATACATATTGTCAACCAATTGTCAACCTTTATTAAATTTTATTGTCAACCTTTTTGTAATGCTTTTTCAGTCCCTAAGTACATCGTATAGGAATTTTCATTTTGGACGCGGATGAACGCAGATTATCAAGATCAAAATATAATAAAAAATAATATTATCAGCGAAAATCCGCGTCCAAATTTAATTTAACGATTTCATAAATATGGTGACATATATTACTTCCTCTCCCCCTGGGGGAGAGGATTGAGGTGAGGGGGATTACCTTTATCCTTCTTAAAGAGTAACCGTTCACGGTTTAAAGTTAACAGTTAACAGTTAATGAAAACAGAAAGTAAAAGGAAATTGAAAAAACTGTAAACTGTAAACGGATAACTGTAAACGGATACCTTAAATAAAACCATTACGCAGTTGGAAAAATGTTGTTGATGGAGATACCTTACGAATGAGGTTACATGTCTCCGGGTGGCATGTAAAGAGCATCACTTGATGCGTTCCGGCCAGATCGAGGAGAGCGGTCAGGGCAGCCTCTGCACGTTTCGGATCAAAGTTTACAAATATGTCATCCATAATCACAGGGAGGGGTTCCTGCCTCGTGCTGAATTCCCGTATCAGCCCCAAACGGACAGAGAAGTAGAGTTGTTCAAGTGTGCCGCGACTCAGCTCTTCCATCTCCTTTCGGTTTTCATTTCTATCGATCACGTGCAATGTGGCCTCTCCTGGCGGCGCCAGTATCTGTGGATATTGTCCTTCAGTGATCAGCGCAAAGAACCTGCCTGCATCCCGAATAACCCCGGGTTGTCTTTCTTGTTCATATCTCTTTCCTGCCCCGGATAAAAGGGCCTTTGTAATTGTGTAGTTACCCCATTTTTTTGCTGCATTGTGTAGTTTGGTCAACAGGAACTGTTCCTTCATTCTTAACCCGGCAGAGTTATCCCCGGCCTCAAGTTGTCGTAGTTGTTCGCTCAGGGAGCCACGCCCGTTAAACTCCTTTTTGAGTTCGCTCCCGATTTGTAATAGTTCTTCCTCTCCCTCCCTTTTTTTCCGTTCAATCTCTTCGCGTCTTGCTTTACGCAGTTCTTCCTTGAATAAGGCAAGATGTTCATCCCTGCCGGCTATTCTCTCGAGTCCCAGATTATATTGCTTTATCTTATATTTCAGTTCTTCACGCCTTTTCCAATATACTGCCTGTCTTCGAAACCCTTCAGTATCCACTGTTCCACTGTTTTGTAAAAGGAGCTCCAGATCCTTAACAATCTGCTCCTTTTCAGCCTGATATCCCTTTATACGTTTTTCATGCTCTGTCAGGGTATGGCACAGGGTCCGGGAGCGACGTTTATCTTCTTCGGCCTCTGCAAGTTTATCTGCGAGATCATCCAGCACTGCACCTGCATCGTCTTTGTCTGATATCATCTTTCCGCAGGCAGATGCCAGTGCGGCTACCTCTCTGCGATATGCTGTTATTTTATCTTTGATAAACGTAATACGGTCACTGATATCTTCCACTGCCTTGAGTTGCTCTCTACACTCTTTGATCTGTACCAGCATCTCCAGGGCGCCATCAGGTGTTATGGTTTTGCTGAGCCCTACCCGGTCAAGCCACTCCTTCCATCTGCTCAATACCCCTGAAAGACTGTTGCGGGAACGGTTTGCAGTCTCTTCTGCCTTTTTTTGATCCTCCATGGCCCCTTGTAGATTCTTAAAGGCCTCTTTCCGGTTTGCAGTTGCTGTACTCCATCTCCGATGTATTTCAAGCATATTATCTGTGTCTTTGATAAGGGCCGCGACGCCGGCCTCATCAGGTATGTCAGTGAGTTGCAGTTCAGAACAGCAGGTTTGCAAATATCCTCTGAGATCATTGTATTCTTTTTCCAGTTCCCTTTGCTGGTTACTAATATTGCTGAGTTGTCCATCAACAATATTCAGGTCAGATTTATTCGCCTGACACTCATCTGCAAGGCGATGGTTCCATTGCCTTTGAAACAGCAGATATCCTGTCAAACCCACGCAAGTTATTAGAATAAGGGTAATACCGGATGCCGGGCTTCCCAGGGCAAAAAGCAGCGCTCCGATGCCAATGCCTGTTAAGGGTATTACAACCAGGGGCCATAAGGTAAGAGATTTGCTCCTGTCAGATACACTAATACGTTTCTCTGCCCTATCCTTTTCTGCTTTAAGGTCTTCTATTCTCTCTTTAAGGTGTGATAGTCTGTCTCTCAACCTTGCCTCTTTGGTAAGGAGACTAACAAGGCCGCGAAGCCTTTGCTGTCTGTTCCCGATAGCATCAGCGTCCCTTTCTGAAGGATCATCCACCTCTGTTAGCGCCTTCTTTGCATCCTCTTCCTTTTGCGCAGCCCTCCTGACAGCCTCTGCAGCAAGGTCAAGTATGTTATTTGCCTCTTTAACTTTGGTTTCTGATTCTTGAACGGCCTGTCTGTGTTCACGGATCACCTCACGTTCCGGAATAGAGGTGTCAAAGGTCTGAAGCCTTTTTCTGTTCCATTCCGGCCCGAGTTCGTGAAGCCCCTCTTTTAGTTCTTCCTCAATGTGTTTAAGCTCTTGCCTGCGAAGGGGCAAATCCCTGACAATACTGTCATATTGGTCTCTTCCGCGCTGAAGGCGATGGATTTCATTTGCGTGTTTCAGCAGTCTCTCATCTACAAAGACAGTATCGTATTCCTTCCGGGTGGCCCGATGTTCCTTATCCAGTCTGTTAAGTTGATTATTGATATTGGCCTGCTTTTCTTCGAGCCGGTCAAGACGCGCAATACCATCGGCCGGGAAGGAATCGATCTTTGGTATAGATGAAAACTCTTCTTCAGCAGAACACAAGGCAATCCAATCATCCCATGCATTAAGGAGTTGTTTGCTCTTTTCGTATTGATGCCTGATATGGTCTTGCCCTTTCTCTAACTCTGCTATCCTGACATCAGCGTAATATAGGGCCTTGTGCAATTCATCGTATCTGTTGATATTTCCTGAAAGATTCCTGAGATCTCTTCGCACTTCATCCAACTGACGCAGAATAGAATTAATCTCCTGTTTGCTTCCACGGGGTTTGAATATCTGACCAAGCACATTATCCAGATCCTTGTAGATTTCCGGCAAAGATTGACTGCCGGTGCCCATACCCGCGCTATATATGGTTGCCTTTACAGCTTCATTATCAACAAGACTGTCAACCCTCTGAAGTTCGGAGAGGCTGAATGCAAAGATGTTCCGGAAGATATCCCGTGTTGCAAAACCAAGCAACTGGCGAAGCACCTCTTCGTCCCCAATCGAACCGTCAGGAAGGCTGAGTGTGACCGATCCCCCATGCGGCCCGGGACGTCGTTCAATTACATACCTGTCACCTGACTGCCGTATTATGACAATCTGTCCCCCATGCCTTCCTCCCCGTTGCGGCGGGTAGGAATTTTCATTGCTCCGTCCATCCGGAAAACCAAAGAGAACAGCTCTGAGAAATGCAAGGAAGGTAGTTTTTCCGGCCTCATTATCTCCGTGAAAGACCGATAAACCATGATTAATCTTATCTATTGTCAGGTCGTGAAATATGCCGAAACCGTCAATATATATCTTTTCAAGCCTCATGAGTCTCCTTCTCCGAGAAGTTTGTCCAGACAGAGGGACTCTGCAGCGTCCAGCATAGAGAGGAGTTCATCATCCGCCGGCATTTTAATATACTGTCTGCACCGACGATCATTATAAAGATCGCTAAGATACTCTCTCAGCGTTTCCGGATTTTTCGTGTTATTGCGATACTCCTGTATCAATTTCAGACAGTCTCCGACAATATCTTCAGAGGCCCTGCGCATATCAATATCGATCTCTGGCTGCGTATGCGTGTTTATTGAATCCAGCCATACAAAGGGTACCGGTCCAAGTCCATAATCGCGTAATTGGGTAACAATATCTTCTATATATCCGGCCCGGTGTAATGTATGATGAAGAGGACCCCTTCCACATAGGGTCAGCTTGCATATAGAAGGCCGTCCCTCCGCATGTTCCTGAATACCAGAAATTGTCTGCTCCAGCATGGTAAGGAGCGCTTCCTCTGAATTAAGCGACTCAATTCTGATTTCACGTTGGTCCCACCTTATAGTATCCACAGGAACGAATTCTAATTCGGCCCCTTTTGCATCACTTACTTTTACAAGAAAACACCCGCGCGGACCTGTCTCATTTACGTGACGACCCTGTGTATTTCCTGCATAGACCACATAGGGTTGATCAGGAGAGAGGATTTTCCTGGTATGAACGTGACCAAGCGCCCAATAATCTATACCTGTTTCCTTAAGATCGTCCAGTGTGCATGGGGCATATGGCTCGTGACCGGTATTGCTGCCTGCATTACAATGGAGAAGTCCGATCTGGAAAAGGGATGGGTCATTCCGCTTGAATCTTTTAGAGAGGTTGGTTTTTATATCCCGTCTCGGATAACTGATTCCTTGAATCATAGCACAGGGCCGGCCATTCTTCTCAACAGTGAAACATTCAACACTGTCTCCTCCAAATATGTGGACATATTCAGGCCAGTGTAATGAAGAGGCCCATCCGTCAAGGGGATCATGGTTGCCGTGCACAACAAAGGATCGAATCCCTGCGTCGTTCAAACGTCTTAGTCCATCACGAAATTTCAGTTGTGCCCTCAGACTCCTGTCTGCACTATTGTAGATATCTCCGGCAATTAACAGAAAATTGACCGCCCGTTTTATGCATAAATCGACCAAATTGTCAAAGGCCTGAAAGGTTGCCTTTTTTAGCGTATCAGCAACCTCGCTCCCTGGCTCTGAAAGCCCTGTAAACGGGCTATCAAGGTGTAGGTCTGCGGCATGCACAAAGGTAAATTCATTCATTTAATTTTCATCAGCTTATATCTTTTTGAATTTCGTCTGCAAGGGATATAAAGGGCATCAGCATCGAAGATGTATAATTTTTGACCGGGCCCTTATTTTGGGGTGGAATGACCTTTCTTATACTTCTTATAACTTTCTTCAGATTCAAAATAAAGTACGTCACCTGATCCATTAGGTTTCATGACTATATAGGCGTCTGCCTTATCCACCTCTTTGCCTGTGACAGGATCTTCAGCATATCTGATAGAACGGTTCGTTCGTAAATTATTGGCACACCCCGGGCAGCAGCCATAATAAATTTTGCCATTAAAATCTACGGGTATCTGTTCTCTACCCATATAGCTGTCATTCACCATACAAACATAGCTTGTCTTAAGAGGCGTCTGCCCTGTTTTTGTTGTTTGGTCCTGAGCAATGCTAAGATTAATGCCGAGCAAACATACGCCTATAATTACTGTTAATATTTTTGTTTTCATGATTTTTACCTCCTTTTTTAATTTATAGAAAGATTAACACGAAAATCAGGAAAAATGCAATCTTTTTTCTGTTTTTGCAGCAATTCCCGGTGAACATGTAATATAATAACAATTAGAGAGGAATACTAATGAAAGGTGAAGCACTGACTGATTTAGAGCAGGGAACACTTATATAGTTCTATATCAACCCCTATATACTTCTTTTTTTTCAATTTAAACTTAATGTCTGTTATTTCCTTGACATCTTCAAACTCAAATATGTCATGTTCATCAAAAAAATCGCTTGCCTCTTTTATTGTCAAACCTTTAGGCTTACTTTTTTTCATATCTCCTCCGCTCACGTCTGTTCATATCTCTTGCAGTTATAATTAATGCTTTATTATTAAGTTTTTTAATAAAGAAAACCGATAGATAACGCCCACTTTTTGTTTTACCAAGGGCATTATATAGGTCCTCACCTTCGATATTACCGCTCTCCTTTTTGAATATTCTGCATTTTCCGGATAATACCTCTTCAACATTTCTTGTTTTTTGCAGAAAGATGCTCTATACCTCTATAAAAATATAATGAGGTTACATATTAAAATCAAGGTAAAGGTAATATATTCCTCTGAAAATCCCCTTTCACCCTCTCGCACGGACAAACAAGTTTGTCCATGCCACCCATAGAGACTCATTTCATCTATTCCCCAAACCGCAGTACTGCTTTTCATCCCCCCTTTATGCCTACTGTGGTCGGCATGAGTGTTTTCTATGAGGATTGTAAAGAGGGAGTGGTTACAGTTGGTAGGTAGATTTACCTTTGAGGAAAGCCATGATATGCTGAAAAAGGTAACATTTTAAGGGGTAAAGGCATCTATATAGTGAAAGGCAAGAACAGAGGAGCAGAAATGAAAAAAAGCGAAGCTGAGCTTATAAAGAGCGTGATGAATGGAAACATGACCGATTTTACTCCCCTTGTCGAGAAATATCAGGCCGTGGTCTATGGTTTAGCCTTCAGCCTGGTGGGAGACTTCTCCACTGCCCAGGATATTGCCCAGGAGACCTTTATAACGGCCTACAAGAAACTTAATCAACTTCGTCAACCTGAAAGATTTGCCGGTTGGCTGAAAAGGATAACCATGAATACGGCCAGGATGTGGCTGAGGAAACGAAAAGAGGTTCCCTTGAAGGAAGGTGAAGAAAAAAGGTGTGTATATGACCAACCGGCGGCAACAGAAGGAACTGAGAGAAAGGAGTTTTTGCAGGAGATAATGAAGCTGGTTAATTCTTTGTCCGAAAAGGCTCGCTTGCCAGTAATGCTTTGCTATATGGATGATGTACCCTATAAGGAAGCAGCCAGATTTCTTGGCATACAAGAGAACACCTTACGAAAGAGATTACACGATGTTAAGGGCAGGCTGCAGAGGCAGATAGTGGAGATGTCCGGGAGGACTTTTCAGGAGCATATATTGCCCCGGGACTTTGCTGCCAAATGTATCTGCGGCTGCGAGAGAAGCTTAAAAGCTGGAGAAAAGGAGGTGAGGAAGGTGTCAGTGAAAAAGAAACTGAACAAAAAGCAGTCCAAAACCAAGGAGAGCCCAAAAGCTTGTACCTGTGGATGTATTCCTGGAAAGAGCAAAAAGACAAGCTGAGACAGACCCGGGAAGAAAATTACAAAAATAGCGCCGGAATGCCCCGCCCCCTGGGGCGGGGAGATTCATTTACAACAGAAATGGAGGTATGGAAATGAGTACTAATAAGAAAATCTTGTATGTCCAGACAAGTGGTGTGGATATCCCGGAAAGGACCTATGCCCCCTTTATCCTGGGAGCAACAGCCGTAGCCATGAACATGGAGGCAACCATTTTTTTCGGGATAAAAGGGGTTACCATAATGAAGAAAGGCGAAGCTGAGAGGATTAAGCTGCCTGCTCCCTTTGGTTCCCTGAAAGACGCCATGGACCAGGCGACAAAGGCCGGCGTCAAGTATCTCGTCTGTGATGAAAGTTCCCGCATGTTGGGAATAGAACCTGGAGGATTAATAGAAGAGGCAGAGATAGCCGGGGCAGCTACCCTGAACGATTTAGTTCTCAATTCAGATGCAGTCATGTATTTCTGAAAGGAGCCTTATCTCTGGTATGCGGAGAGGGGAATTGTAATCCTCCTTTCCCGGATACAAGTATTCTCAAACTATAAGTCTGATAATATCTCTGCAGGTCACAAGCACTGTAAGGATAATAAACAATGACATCCCGAACATAGTAACTATCTGGTATGTTCTCAAACTTAAAGGCCTTTGTCTGATTACCTCAATGAGGAGCATTAACAATTGTCCGTCGTCAAGTGCTTCAGAATTATCAACCACGACGTATCCCATCAAAGACATGGCGTGAGAAGCCTTCCGGAGACCAGCCCAGCCTAGAATCCTTATCTGAAAATGGCGGGATAGTCTATGAATCCTTCGATGATGGTTGGCCTGCTTATGAATGAGCCCTCTATTATGTTAAATTGAGCGCTCTCTGATTTGCTGTTATGAGGGTTAAGGGGGAAGGTCTACCTAATTTTCCGCTATTTTTTTTACTAAAAACCCGTAAATGTCAAACCCTATCACCTTATTTTACCTTTATATTGGATTTTAAAAATGTGTATTATGAATAGAAAAGATAAAAATCAAAAAAATTGTATTTTTCCCTGATCTTTAGGTATAATAATTTTCAGGTCAAAAAAGGAATTTCCTATCACTTCATTTTTTGAGGGTAGACATAAGCCATAGGGAAAGTGCCACCTTTTAAAATAGCGGTGATTTTGTAGGAATCGATTATATAGTTTTTTGCTTTACCGCCATGAATGGCTTTCATGTAGAGTGCATGACCGAGGACAAAAAACTGACATCCACTTAGGAGAATTGAAAGATGTTTATAATCACAAAAAGCAAGATAGCATTGAAAAGGAAAGCAACAATGCTGTTAATTAGTTGTCTCGTCTGCTTTCTAAGTCTAAGCAGTGGATTTGTATGGGCTGCCGAACCTTTTTCCTTTTTAGTAATCGGTGACACCCGCACGGAAGCATTTTTACCCGGAGGCAGGGAACAAAAAGTAAAGATAATGCAAGTTCTCAAAGAACGTTATAACGCGAGTAGCGAAAACACGGAATTAACCTTTGATGATCTAGGGGGAGAACTGGTTAGCGTAAAAATAGTTGAAGACGATTACAATAGAACAATTAGATACCAAAATGGTTGGCCACAATTGATTATTCTGACATACCAGAAAAGCAAACAAAGTCAGATTGTCATGCGTTCCAGTGGACGCCAGTGGGTGAACGATCAGATTGTTGCCGATATGCGAAAAGGAGCAGCAAACATTAAAAAAGGTGCCTCATTTATTGTCC
>QIDP01000096.1 GCA_003229375.1 Nitrospirota bacterium | reverse complement strand
TTTTTTTATAAATAGCTATTGAGAGTATCCTTTTTGAAAGCAAAACAGATTATATGTTTCATGACGATACATGTCAAGTCCTTTTTTATCCTTTTTTAAGATTTAAGATTTTTAAACATACTTGTCTTGCCTTTCCTGTCATTAACATATATAATGAGACACAAAATGAGGGAATTTGCTGATATTATGAGACTCATAATATTTACAGACCTTGATGGAACGCTTTTGGATCACTCTACATACTCTTATCAGAAGGCATTGAGGTCGCTCTCTCTAATAAAGAAGGATGGTATTCCTCTCATAATCTGTACGAGTAAGACGGCAGCAGAGATTGAGGCACTTAATAGAAAGATAAAGAACAGAGACCCATTTGCTTCAGAAAACGGTGGCGCCCTGTTTATACCGAAAGGGTATTTCGGGTTTGAATTTGAATATCATAAGGAGACACCGAAATACAAAATCATAGAGATAGGTAAACATCACAGCCTATTGATGGATGCCATTAAAGAGATAAGGGAATCTACCAGGATATCCATAAAGGGGGTCTCTGAGATGAGTATAAAGGAGTTGATGGAAAAGACCGGACTGGACAGGAGAGGCGCTCTCCTTGCAAAAAAGAGGGACTACAGCGAGCCATTTATACTCCCGGACAGGAATCATAATAATGAAATGAAAAGGGTAAAAAAAGAGATCCTTGAGCGAGGTCTCAACCTTACTGAAGGTGGAAGATTCTATCACCTGATGGGGAACAACGATAAAGGAATTGCCGTCAGAATCCTTACGGCTATGTATAAAAAAGAGTTTGAAACAGTGACCGTGGTCGGGATTGGAGATAGTATCAACGATATCCCGATGTTGGAAGAGGTCGATATCCCTGTACTTGTAATGAGGCCAAACAGGAGGTATGACCCTAGAATCAAATTGAATGGTCTCTTGCGATCAGGTGGTATAGGCCCTGATGGCTGGAACAGGGCAGTTTTGAAGATACTTAAAAAGAGTAGTGCCTAAAATGAACTAAAGTGAGCTAAAGTGCCTAAAGTTAATGGAATATAATCTTTTAACTTTAGCTCACTTTAGTTCATTTTAGGCACTTTAGCTCACTTTTAAAAGGAGGTTAACAATGGGTGATTTTTATCAGACAGGGGTTGTGGCAACCTTTCATCGACTTGGCAAGATTGATATGCAAAAACTTGAGGCACAGTTGTGGAGATATTCAAGGATAAGGCCTATTGCCCTCGTCCTCCCCGCCCTATATACCGATCTGGAGGGGAAGGCGATGAAGACCATTTTAAATGTCCTTAAAGAGGTGAAATACCTTAACCAGATTATAGTTACACTTGGAAGGACAGATGAGGATCAGTTCAAAATGGCAAAGGAGATATTATCTATCCTGCCGCAAGATGTAAAGATTATCTGGAACGACGGACCTAACATAAAAAGGCTTTTTGAACTCCTCAAAGAGAACGACCTCAATCCCGGCAAAGATGGCAAAGGGAGATCGGCCTGGATGGCCTATGGCTATGTACTTGCTGAGGAGAGATCACATGTGATCGCTCTCCACGATTGCGATATATTGACTTATGACAAACAGCTTCTTGCAAGGCTTTGCTACCCCATCGTAAACCTAAATCTCAACTATGAGTTCTGTAAGGGATTCTACTGCCGGGTTACTGACCGGATGCACGGCAGGGTAAACAGGCTCCTTGTAACCCCCCTTATCAGGGCTATGAAGGGGTTGCTCGGCAGTCATCCTATGATTTCATACTTTGATAGCTTCCGCTACCCCCTTGCCGGTGAGTTTGCCATGCTCACAGATATGGCCAGGATGAACAGGATACCGGGTGATTGGGGACTTGAGATCGGTGTTCTGGCAGAGGTCTACAGGAATAGTTCTATAAAAAGGATATGCCAGGTCGATATAAGTGACAATTACGAACATAAGCATCAGCCGCTCTCAGCAGATGATCCATCTACAGGCCTGATGAAGATGGCAATAGACATTGCAAAGACATTCTTCAGAAACCTCGCTACCGAAGGGGTGGTCTTCTCGGACAGCTTCTTTAACTCTCTCAGGGTTACCTTCCTTCGCACGGCCCAGGATACGATGAAGAGATATCACGATGATGCAATGATAAACGGTCTCTATTTTGATCGACATGCAGAGGAGGTTGCAATAGGTGCCTTTGCCAGGGCTATAACAATCGCAGGGGAGCAATTTGCAGATGACCCCCTTGGCGCACCTCTTATACCTAACTGGAGCCGTGTTACCTCTGCCATACCGGATTTTTTTGATAGGCTTATCCAGGCAGTCAATGAAGATAATCAAGGGTAAAGAGGAATTTTATGAAATATTCTACAGGATTAAGGGAATACACCAGGAAGCGGGTAGAGCTGATTGAACATGCCGATATTGTGGTCGGTATACCGTGCTACAACAGTGAAAATACCATAAGGCATGTGATCAGGGCCTCTGCAAAAGGTATTGCTAAATACTATCATGATGCACGCGGGGTTATTATTATTGCGGATGGAGGTTCTACCGACGATACAAGAGATATAGCCAAGGAGGAGCAGCTCCCTCCATACATAGAAAAGATAGTTCAGATATATCGTGGTATCCCTGGTAAGGGGACAGCGCTTCGTTCTATCTTCGAGGTAGCCAGTCACCTCAATGCAAAGGTATGCATAGTCTGTGATTCTGATCTGAAATCGATCTCGACAGAGTGGATCAAAAACTTGGCTGAACCGGTGATAAATGGTGGATACCATTTTGTTGCCCCGCTCTATACAAGACACAAATACGACGGCACCATTACAAACAATATCATCTACAACCTGACCAGGGCCCTGTACGGGAAGAGGATCAGACAGCCCATAGGTGGAGATTTTGCCTTTTCAAAGGAGGCGGCGAAATTTTATCTGGAACAGGATGTCTGGCAGACAGATGTAGCGAGATATGGAATAGACATCTGGATGACCACCTCTGCCATAACACAGAATTTCAAGTTGTGCCAGGCAAGATTGGGGGTAAAGATTCATGATGCAAAGGACCCGAGTGATTCGCTTGGCCCCATGTTCAGACAGGTGGTCATGACCATGTTTACACTGATGGAGAATTATGAAGATTTTTGGAAGAATGTAAAAGAGAGTAAACCGGTGGATACCTCAGGAGATGCAAAGGGTGAAGAGCCTGAGACAATTCAGGTCGACTATGGAAGGTTGGTGGAAAACTTCAAGGTAGGTTACGATCACTTCGGGGCACTATGGAAGACCATTGTAAATAAGAAGAGCTTTGCAAAGATAGAGGAGATGAGTAAACATCCGATCGAAAATTTTTCCCTTTCTATAGACGATTGGGTCAAGATAGTGTATGACTTTGCAATCACCTTTCACAGATGGGGAAAAAACAGATACAAACTGATTGATATCATGACCCCCCTATATTACGGCGGGATTGCCTCCTTTATAAATCAGACCAAAGAGATGTCCAATAGTGAGGCTGAGGCAGTGGTTGAGTCACAGGCAGAAAGGTTTGAGGCTCTGAAATCCTACCTACTTGAAAAATGGGGAGGAAATAAGAAGAAATTTACGATTTTTTAATGGGGGGATATTTTCATATAAAAGATGTCCTATGCCATTCAGACTATCAATCTAACAAAGATATTTAATACGAGATCGGGTTTATTCAATCTCCTCTCCGGCGAGAAGGTTACTGCTGTTGATGATATCAATCTACAGATACGCAGGGGAGAACTATTTGGTATTCTGGGGGAGAATGGCGCAGGAAAGACCACATTGATCAAGATATTTAGTACCCTGATACTTCCTACCTCGGGAAAGGTTATAATCAATGGTTTTGATATCCTCAAGGATGAGAAGAAGATAAAAAGGTCTATTGGTTTGGTAACAGGTGAAGAAAGAAGCTTCTACTGGAGGCTGACAGGGAGACAAAATCTGAGATTTTTTGCCGTGCTATTAGATCTTTCCCGCAATAAGACAGAGGAGAGGATAGAAGAGCTAACCCAACTACTATCCTTACGTGGATTCATGGATAAAAGGTTTGATCTTTATTCCACCGGTATGAAGCAGAAACTATCAATCGCAAGAGGCTTGCTTCACAATCCCCGGATACTCTTCCTGGATGAACTTACAAGGAGCCTTGATCCCGGTACCTCTATGGATATAAGGCTATGGATTAAGGATCTGACAAGAAAAGGCTATACAGTTATCTTTGTCACTCACAGGGTAGATGAGGCAGAGGAGATATGTGACAGGATTGGAGTAATGAGCGATGGGAAAATAGATCTGCTGGATAATGCAAAAGAGATACGGAACTATTTTCGTAAGGGCTCGCACTAAGATTAAAATGTTATTGCGAAAGCTATCAGCATTCATAAAACGTGATCTCCTTATAGAGGTAAGTTACGGGTTCTCTTTCTTTCTAACGATACTCAGGATACTATCTTATATCCTTGTATTCTTCTTTATTGCAAGGCTCCTTGGGAAGGGGGCTACCCCTTATTTGAAGCCATATAATGGCGATTACTTCTCCTTTGTCCTCCTTGGTATTGCATTTCATGGTTATCTTAGTGCAGGACTCCATACCTTCTCCCGCGTGATACGGGAGGGGCAGATGACAGGGACACTTGAGGCCATGCTGGTAACGCCTACGAATATCCATACCATACTTCTCCTTTCAAGCATCTGGAGTTTTTTGTATACATCAGCAGAGGTTCTAGTTTATATACTGATAGGGTTTTTATTGGGGATCGACTTCAGTCAGGCTAATATAACTTCTTTTTTGGTTATGCTGATACTCACAGTGATTGCATTTAGCTCTCTTGGTATCGTATCAGCAGGCTTTATCCTGCTATTCAAGAGAGGTGATCCTGTAGCAATGGCAATCGGCGGGCTTTCCGGTTTGTTTGGAGGTGTCTATTACCCCATCTCTATACTCCCTGACTGGCTCCGCATATTTTCGTATATCCTCCCTATTACCTATTCCCTGCATGGGATGCGCAATGCCCTCCTGAACGGTTCTCCAATAGGAGAGATAATGGAGGATATAGTCGCCCTCCTAATATTTATTGCCATTATCCTGCCTGTGGGCATCATCTCATTTCGCTATGCAATAAAGAGGGCAAAGACAGACGGCAGCTTGTTACAATATTAACTGGATAGTATAGGCATTATCTGGTACCCCCTGGCCAAATGCTTGGGAGCTTAGGCTCTTAATGTTTTTTTGGTTATTTCCGCAACTGCCTTCTAATGGATTTTTTGAAAAAAAGTCTCCCCAAAAGTGTGATATAATAATTTAACAATCAATCAAAATTATATTCTGGAGGATACAAATGATAACTTCTTTAATTGCGTTTATTGTAGTTTTTACTATTATAGTGCTTGTTCATGAATTAGGGCATTTCATTGCGGCAAGAAGTTCAGGGGTAAAGGTTTATGAGTTTTCAATAGGTTTTCCTTTCAGTCCCAAAATATTAACCCTATTCAGACATAAGGAAACCAATTTTACCATTAGAATGCTTCCTATTGGAGGATTTGTGAGTTTCTCAAGAGAAGGTGATGAAGAGGCTAAGGAATTATTTGAGGCCAGGTTTTTTAATCGGGCATTAATCATGTCAGCTGGTTCCCTGTTTAATATATTATTTGCCTTTCTTGTTTTTATCCCGGTGTTTGTTTTTGGAAAACACCTTCCTGTTATTGAATCTGTATTCTTGAGTGCAAAAATGATACTTGAGATAACGACAGGAACGGCAATCTTTTTCTTCAACCTCTTTTCAGGAAGCGGTTCGGCAGAAGGATTAATCGGACCTATAGGGATAGCTTCTTTAGCTGGTCAGGCAGCTAGTAAAGGTGTTATAAGCCTTATGTTTTTTAGTGGTCTCCTGAGCATGAGTCTTGGTATTATAAACTTGTTGCCACTGCCTGCACTTGACGGCGGACAATTGTCTATGCTCCTCATTGAGGTAATCAGACGAAAGCCTTTAAGTATGAAAACATACCAGATAGTTACTGTGCTAGGGATGTCCTTGTTTATTATCCTTACCGTGCTTGTGACTTACAGAGATATTATCAGACTTATAGTTTGAGAATGCTTGTATCCGGAAAAGGAGGATTACAATACTCCCTGTTTCTTCAGCTTTTAAGCTTCTCTCACAGCCACAGATACATTTGGCAGCAAAGTCATTAGGTAATATATGCTCCTGTATTATGAATAGAAAAGATAAATTTGTGGCAAAATCAGAAAAAGAGGTTGCAATTTTTCTG
Source organism: Nitrospirota bacterium (assembly GCA_003229375.1). Lineage (GTDB taxonomy): Bacteria > Nitrospinota > Nitrospinia > SZUA-224 > SZUA-224 > SZUA-224. The sequence continues at coordinate 11,654 of QIDP01000096.1, read as the reverse complement.
ATTTTTGCTATATTAATATTGTTATAAAACAAAATCTTTAGGGCAGGCTCATTAATCAAATAAAATTTATTTGTTTGTTATAATTAGAGTATACTAAATTGCTCCTCCGATAATCATTGCAAGGTTTAATCACTATGATAGAGACATCCACCATAATTGAAGCTATCTATTATATCCTCAGAAAAATAAAAAAAGCAGATAAAATCAAACTCGTCAAACTTATATATCTTGCCGATAAATATCACCTTATCCTCTATGGCAGAACAATAACCAATGACGATTATTATGCGATGGAGCATGGTCCTGTGGGAACGACTGTTAAAGATGTTCTTAGCTTTGACGAATTTAATGTATCGAGAAAGGAGTTAAGGTATGCTTCATCGTTAATTGAGAAAATAGACCAAAATAATTTCAAAATAAGATCGGATACCAAAAAAGCTTTTGACATGCTTTCAGACACAGACAAGGAAGCCCTCGACTTTGTCATCGAAAAATTCGGTAAAATGAGTTCTTTAAAATTACGAGACTATACCCACAAATATCCTGAATGGTATCAATACGAGAATCTGTTCAAAAACAAACGCACCAAAAGAGAACGCATTGATACCAGAGAGCTTTTGTCCACATTCAAAGATGACTTCTTAAAGATGCCTGCTAAACACATTAGAGAATCCGAAAAAATTCTCACTGGCAAGTTTGACTAATGGTGGAATTTCCACTTGATTTTATTGCCAGGACATTATCCGGTTTTTGTGTATGTTATTTCAAAAATGCAACTCATGACGCCGACGCACCGCCCCACTTTCACATAACAATTCCAATTAATGATGATGCAAGTTTATTACTATGTATTATTACTTCTCAGGCCGAGAGCAGAATAAAATACTACAAAAAAACAAGTGAGGCTGCTATTTCTTCCTTATTAGAAGTTAATAATAATGATTTATCTTTTTTAAAAAAAGGAAGCATTGTTGAATGCAATCAGCCTGTGCTTATACACAAGCAAAAGTTTGGTAAAATTGTTGACCCCGATCATAAATTCAAAGTTGTGTCACGCGATATCCCGGCAGATATCAAAGAAAAAATCGTCAAGGCTATAAAAGATAGTCCAATTGTAAAACCGTTTATTAAGAAGTTGATCAAGTATCCGTAGTTACGCAACCTATAGAGAATCTGTGACAGTCAAATATCGATAGAAAGTTTGTATAATATGTGAATTATTAATTTTACAGTCCGTTACATCAGATCAAGACTGCAAAGCTTGATTCCGTTACTGCGTCACACCGTTACCTCAGAGGGGATAAAATGAAAAAACATTAATCAAATACTTAAGGCCTAAGAAAGGGCGTATGGGAAAAAACACATGTTTGAAAGAAAATAATAAAAGGCTTTGCATTGCGGCCTTGTAGCAAAAATGTCTGATTGTCTGGATGCTATTCCTGTTATCTATCTCAGGGCCATACTCTCCATAAATGTATCATTGCAAGACCTGACCCCATCTCTCCCCATCTCTCCAAAAAGTCTCCCCAAAAAGTGTGATATAATAATCAAAACAATCAAAGTTTAATATATTAATGATTTTTGTTTTAATATTTCTATAGAGCAATTTTTTTATCATTTATTTCATCATCTTACCTTGAGGGAGGATCAATCGCAATGAGAAAAACTGCTGTTATCGTATTTACTATTCTCTTGTTGTCAGGATGCGTTCATAAAAAAGCTGCGATGAAGAATGGTGAAGGGCCATTTGTTGACCGTTATATGAAAAACGTCACACAGCTCACCTTTGATGGTGATAATGGCGAGGCATATTTCAGTCGGGATGACAGTAAGCTTATCTACCAATCAAACCGCAGTGGGTATGCCTGCGATAAGATATGGGTCATGAACACAGACGGTTCTGATAAGCGCAGAGTCAGTCCGGACCATGGAGCCAACACCTGTTCCTTCTTCTTTCCGGATATTCAGAAGATAGTCTTTGCCTCAACCAGTCACCTTCCAGGGGATTGTCCGCTGAGACCGGATATGCCTCAAGGCGCCAGCTATGTGTGGCCGCTTTACCCTTATGACATATTCCTGGCTAATGCTGACGGGTCAGGCTTGAAAAAGATAACCGACAACCCTAAGTACGATGCAGAGCCTATTGTCTCTTCCGACGGAAAGCAGATCGTGTTCGGCTCGCAAAGGGATGGTGATTTCGACATCTATATCATGGATGCCGATGGCCGTCATGTACGCAGGTTGACCGAAAGGGTGGGATACGACGGCGGGCCTTGGTTTTCACCAGACGGGAAAAAGATCGTCTGGCGGGCCTGGCATCCTGAGACCGAAAAGGAATTGACTCTCTGGCGTGACTGCATGGAAAACGACTACATTGTCCCCTTTCCGCTTGATATCCGGGTCATGGATGTTGACGGCTCAAACAAGGCAAGACTTACGCAGAACGGCGCCACGAACTGGTCACCTTCATGGTATCCGGACGGAAAACGAATCATCTTCTCAAGTAACATGGATGACTGGCGCGAAGACATACAAAAGTTCGGTCACAACTTCGAGCTCTATCTCATCAACATCGATGGCACAGGCCTGGAAAGAATCACCTTCAACAGTGTATTCGACAGTTTCCCCATGTTCTCACACGATGGGAAAAAGGTGGTCTTTGCCTCAAACAGAAACCCGCTAAAGCCGCGTGCAACTGACATTTATATCGCTGACTGGACAGATTTTCCGCAAGGTTTTTCTAAAGAGCAGATGATGGAGGTCATACGTTTTCTTTCAAGCGATGATCTCAGGGGGCGGGGGTTCGGCACAGAGGGACTTGACCGGGCTGCGGAATTTATCGCCGGAAAATTTCAGGAGGCCGGTCTCGTACCTGCCGGGGATGAAAAAATGAGCTACTTTCAGATTTGGGAAGATAAAGATGGCGACTCCGAGCATAAAGTAATAATGAAAAACGTGATAGGGGTCATCCCTGGAAAAAGGCCTGAGCTTAAGTCTCAAAGCATTGTCGTGGGTGCTCATTACGACCACCTGGGCCTCGGCCGGCTACAAATAAGAGAAGAAAAACACAGGGGAAAGATCCATCCCGGTGCTGACGACAATGCAAGCGGGGTGGCAGTGATCATAGAGCTTGCACAGGTGCTTGGCAAAGGCCTGAAGCCGGACCGGAGTGTTGTATTTGTGGCTTTTACAGGAGAGGAAGCAGGTAGAAAAGGGTCAAAGTATTATGTGGCCAATCATAAGCGCTATCCTCCTGATCAGTGCATAGGGATGCTCAATATAGACACCGTGGGACTCGGAGAAAAAAAACTCCTGGTGCTTGGAACCGGTTCGGCCAGGGAATGGGTTCACATCTTCAGAGGAGCCGGCTATGTTACTGGCGTTGATGTGGAAGTGGTGTCCGGGGAACTCGATTCAAGCGACCAGAAAAGCTTTCAGGATGCAGGGTTACCGGCAGTGCAGCTTTTTTCCGGACCTCACCTCGAATGCCACCGTCCCACCGACACAGTAGATAAGATAGACCCTGACGGGCTTTTGAAGGTTGCATCTGTGGCAAAAGAGGTAGTTGAATACCTTGCAGGCCGTGAAGAGCCCATGACAACGACATCAAAGCCTGGTGGAGACATTGAATCAACTCCGAAGAGAGAGCGGAAAGTCAGCCTTGGTACGATCCCTGACTTTGCCTTCAGTGGAGTAGGATACAAGCTTGCAGGTGTTGTGCCGCGTTCGCCGGCAGAGTCGTTCGGGCTTCAAGAGGGTGATGTGATTGTCAGGATAGGTTCTGATGCCGTCAATAACCTGAGGGACCTTTCCAACATCCTCAAGTCATTAAATCCAAGTGACAGGATCTCCATCACCTTCCTACGGGAAGAAAAGAAAATGACCGTGGAGGCTGTGGTAAAGGGGAAGTAGAAGTGAAATAAAAAGCAGTTGCTAATAAAGCTACCCACCATTCAATTAATTGTAACCGTTCACGGTTTGAAATGAACTACCTCGGGGCAAGCCCGCGAGGTATCAATAAGGAATAATTTTTTATAAACGAAGCAAGCTTCGGGGAATTAGACCCTATAGAGAATTAAATAAGTTCTAACACCTATAAGGCCTCCGTTTGTCAAAATATATAAATCACCTCCTTCTTTTTGGACTTTAATAACAGTATACCTTTCGATATGCTGTGAAGGAGGACTTAATTTAGTATCAATTGAATGCCATTGACCGGGCCCTAAGATATCATTTATGGAGATATTAAAATGTCTGACACAAAAAAAGAATCTAAAAAGGTACTCCTGTTTCTGGCACAAGGATTTGAGGATATGGAGGCAGTAACTATCCTCGATGTAATGGGATGGACAGAATATAAGGATCATATTCCCGGGGTAAAGGTGGTAACCTGCGGGTTTCATCCGGAGGTTCATGGACGGTTTGGCCTGGTCATCTCTCCGGATATCCCGATTGAAGATATTGATTTCAGAGAATATGATGCACTGGCGCTTCCCGGAGGGTTTCATAGTCATGGATATGACGAGGTCTATGATCCACGTATCCATAAATTGATCCGGACAATCCATAGAAATGGGGGTATCATTGCTACAATGTGTGTTGGTATTCTGCCTGTGGCTGAGGCCGGGATCCTAAAAGGGAAAAGGGCCACCTCCTATCCCTACAGTCGAAATCATGACAATCTTGGAAAGCTGCGCCAGTATGGAGCACTTATATCAGAAGAGAATGTTGTAATGGATGATCGTATAATTTCCTGTGCTGGACCTGGAAATTCCCTTGAAGTAGCCTTTTTACTCCTGGATATGCTAATCGGCAGAGAATATATGGAGGAAGTCAATGGTTTAATGATTTGTAAGGTTTTGTAGGGTTCAATCTGTCTCTTTTAGATTATAAACTGTATGCCAAGACCTATAAAATCCCCTCTTTCTTTTCCTGTAGTATCTTTATATTTAGACTCTGCATCACCATCAGAGATAGTGTAATGAAGATTTAGTTTTAATTTTTTCTTGTTTATATACCAGTTTACGCCGATATCTGTGACCCTGTCCTCACCTTTAGAATAATAAGTAGAGTCACCATCTCCTTCAAACCCGGAGTACATAACTACAGGCTCTATTATCTGACCATTTGCTAAATGGATATTATATCCGGCTCTTATGTGCCATACCCTGTCTGTGTAATGTGTATTATTGACCTTATCCCGGCTTAATAAATCATACTCAGCATTGAAGTTAAAATCTCCGTAGTTAGAAAGGATATCAAAACCAAGCATACTGTTTTTATCGAATACATCTGTTTCTCCCTGATATGTATAGTTGATAGCTGCTGTTGTCCCATTCCTTTTACCCCAGTAATTGATATTATAGCCTATCCCGTAGCTCTTCATCTCGGGGGCGCCATATGTAAATGCGGCTCTCAGCGCATACAGGGGCGCCCATTTTTTACCACCTTTATCTGTCCCCGCAATCTTTTCATGGTTTGTGTCAAACATACCTATATTGTAATTGACTCCCCATCCTTCGGCATTATAAAGACCGCCTATATTCCAGCCTGTCTCCCGACCGGGGCTTCTGCCAACAATATGCTCCCTTAAATAGGAGTTTGTCAATGACTTCATAAATGAATTCACAGCAAAGGCAGTTGTAATGCTCTCTCTCCCAACCTGCGGTCTAAAATAGCCAAGGGTAGCATTTGCCCATATAGGATTAGCCTTCCATGTAAACATCGCATCCCAGATATAAAAACTCTTATTTGATTGGTCCTGTGGAGAGCCTATTGTTCCGGTATTCCGGTCTTTTCCAAGTTGGTCGTACGCAAACCAGACCTTAAAGTTCAGGTCTTCTCTTATATGACCTTTTACACCGATTCTGCCTCTTCTGATAAATGTGTCCAATCTGTCATCCACAGGCTCTCCATTACTATCTTTAGCATCTATTGTATAAGCATTCCATACCTGAATCATCTGGAATATCTCCAGATATTTATTATCTTCGAAATTAAACCTTGGAGCTGCATCTGCACCTGTACATAAAACCACCATTACCCCTAAGCCTATAACTAATATCTTTAGAATCCTTTTCATAACCAATCCTTCTGAACAAATTCATAAAATTTGTTGTTTTATGATTTAAATTTAAACATAATAAAAAAGGGGGTGTCAAGATAAAAAGTGCCCCACCTATTTTTTAGTAGAAGTCAGGTGAGCAAAGTGATAAATTATCAAAAAGTCCTTATCATAACTCTCTGTTTTGTTATATGGGGTCCCGGGCATATTGATTATTTAAAAATGCATGAAGAGACACAAGATATTTATAAGTACAGTTCAAAACAGATGGAGATACAAAATAATCTAAAAAAGACCGTCTATTTTCTATCTAATGAAATAGGGTCAAGGGGATACCTGCAAATACCTTCCCTGGAAAAGACCGTAGATTATATTACATCAGAACTAGGCCTTTACGGATATGATGTTTCATTCCAATCTTATGAGTTTGAGGGAAAGACCTATAAAAATATCTATGTTGAGATTAAAGGGAAGAAGGCGCCGGAAAAGATCCTGGTCATAGGCGCTCATTATGACACTGTGACCGGCACACCGGGCGCAGATGACAATGCAAGCGGAATTGCAGGACTGCTGGAGACAGCAAGACTCCTGCATGACAGATCTTTTGATAAAACAGTGCGTTTTGTTGCCTTTGTCCTCGAAGAGCCACCCCTTTTTCGAAGTAATTTTATGGGAAGTTATGTATATGCCAGGGGCCTTAAGGAAAAAGGTGAAGACATAGAAGGTATGATATGCCTTGAGATGATAGGTTATTTTACTGACAAACCACAAAGTCAGCATTTTCCTGTATCCTTTTTTGAATGGCTTTTCCCTGACACGGGAAATTTTATAATCCTTGTCAGCAATCTCCAATCAAAAGGATTTTTATCCAGGGTTAAGGATGCCTTTATAAGAGGGACTGATCTGCCTGTTGAGTCCCTCTCAACATTTTCAATTATTCCGGGAATAGATTTTTCAGATCACAGATCATTCTGGGAATTCGGCTATGAGGCCTTGATGGTAACTGATACTGCCTTTTACAGAAATCCAAATTACCACGGAATCAGCGATACTCCTGAAACACTTGACTACACACGCATGGCCAAGGTGGTTTCAGGGCTTAAATCAGCAATTGAAGAACTGGCATTTGACCCATGAAAATATTAAAGCAAAAATCAGGGAAAGATATCTCCTCTTTAAGGTTAAATTTGGTAGGTTTAGTTAGGCAAACCTAAAATTTACCATATTTTAACCTTCCCAAGCAGGAGCTTGGGAACGAAAAAAAATGACTGTCTGAATCACAGAAATTGCAGCTTAATACATTGACATAAAGGAATAATTCCACTATTATTTTTATTATTAATTACCATATTAAATACCATAAAAACAGCATAACTAAATGGACTTCAAATTAGTTTTTAAAACGATCTTAAAAAAATTCAAGGAGAATGAGATTGACTGTGCTCTGATAGGAGCTTTTGCTTTTCAGGTTACAGGTATTTTCAGAGCTACTGAGGATCAGGAAAATATACAATAGAAATGCTTCAAAATATGCTGAAACACACAAAATCATGGATGAAGATATTGAAGTAAAAGTTATCAGATTAGAGGATATCATAGGATTGAAAGTATTATCTTATACCAATAATCCTTCCCGATATGAAAAAGATGTTAGTGATATAAAAGAGATTCTGAGATTACATTTCAATGAAATTACACATCTGGAGTTAAGTTCTATAAAAGAATATTTCAAGATATTAAATAAAGAAGACGATTACAGAAAGTTTGTGGAGGATGTGAAGAATGAAGCTAACTAAAGAAGCAGAGGATGATTTTATCAATGATGCGTATGACGAAAAAATAAGCAAAGAATTCTGTAAAGCAATGAAGGTACGTTTAAAAAAGAATTTTGAAAAAAATCGTACACTAGACAATTACCTGCATTTTCTCGAAGAGATGCAGACTTTACAGGAAGAGATTAATATTCACGGCAAAAAACGAAAAAGAAATCTATGGAAAAAGGCTTCATTTGTTTTGTGAAAATTATTATTCCTTTATCTTCTGTGCCCTCTTAACATATGTCCCAACATCAATACCTGTGATATCAATATATATCGTAACTACTCAGGTTGTTTAGACTGTAGTCTGTTAGTACTGCGCAAACGCAAAGAACGAATCAAGGCTCTCAACACCTTTTCAGACTCTACAAGTTTTAACTCACAGCCGGCAAAGATAATGCAATTCCCTTAGAGGAAAACGCAATTCATCGGCCAGTACAAACGCTCTGAGCTTTGTATGATCTCGCATATTTCTTCCTCACTATTCAGCTAATACCTATAGACTATCCACCTGAGTAGTTACCTTTTATATATCATTCTGATTCTTATGTCAATATGTTTTTTCTTTCATCACCTCTGATCAGAATACCTCAAAACCATTACGTAATATATCCCTTCCTTCACCAGGATTTATCACGATAATGTCATAGCCACCAGGCGGCAGGTTAGCAGGTACAGTGGCAGTTATAGTGGTGGAGTCTACAACATTTATATCTAATTGTAGTGGTGTCATTATTATCTGAAGGCCTGGATCTCCAGCAGCTACATAAGCGTAGTTGCCAGAGACATAGATACCTACGGCACCACCTGGAGTATCAACAGAGCCTATAATTACAGGGCTGGAGGGGGTGCTGATATCTATTACATGAAGACTGCCAACATAATAGCCAGCATCTCTATCATAATACCCACCAGCCACATATGCATAGGAGCCTGAGACATATACATCTACTGCATAATATAGTGTGTCAACAGAGCCTATGATTGCCGGACTGGAGGGGATGCTGATATCTATTAGCTGTAAACTTTCGCCTCCACCTACTACATATGCATAGCTGCCTGAGACATAGACAGCATAGGCATAACTTAATGTGTCAACAGAGCCTATAATTACAGGAGTGGAGGGGATACTGATATCTATCACTTGAAGACCTGAAACACCATTAGTCACATATGCATAGTTGCCTGAGACATAGACATCACTGGCGTAACCTTTCATATCAACAGAGCCTATAATTACAGGGCTGGAGGGGGTGCTGATATCTATTACATGAAGACTGCCAACATAATAGCCAGCATCTTTATCATAATACCCACCAGCCACATATGCATAGAAGCCTGAGACATCTATGGCATCACCTGTAGTATTAACAGAGCCTATGGCCGGACTGGAAGTTATATCTATCACTTTAAGACCCCCAAAACCCCCAGCAGCCACATAAGCATAGCTGCCAGAGACATAGACACCAAGGGTATAACCTGGCATATCAACAGAGCCTATGATTGCCGGACTGGAGGGGATACTGATATCTATCACTTGAAGACCTGAAGTATAATCAGCCACATAAGCATAGCTGCCCGAAACATAGACACCACCGGCATAACGTGTATCGACAGCCCCTATAATCACTGGAGTGGAGGGGATACTGATATCTATCACTTGAAGACCCCCAGCAGCCACATAAGCATAGCTACCAGAGACATAGACACCACTGGCGTAACCTTTCATATCAACAGAGCCTATGATTGCCGGACTGGAGGGGATACTGATATCTATCACTTGAAGACTCTCAGCAGCCACATAAGCATAGCTACCAGAGACATAGACACCACCGGCATAACCTGGCATATCAACAGAGCCTATGATTGCCGGACTGGAGGGGATACTGATATCTATCACTTGAAGACCTGAATCCCCATTAGCCACATATGCATAGCTGCCTGAGACATAGACACCATTTGCATCACTCGGTGTATCGACAGAGCCTATGATTGCCGGGGTGGAGGGGATACTGATATCTATCACTTGAAGACCTGAAGTATAATCAGCCAAATAAGCATAACTACCAGAGACGTAGATACCTACGGCATAACCTGGAGTATCAACAGAGCCTATGATAGATAGATTGGCGGGGTCAGATATATCTATCACTTGTAAACCAAATCTACCCTCAGCCACATAAGCATAACTACCAGAGACATAGATACCTACGGCATCACCTGGAGTATCAACAGAGCCCGTTATATAGGGACCTCCTCCATTTAAGAATACCTTTGCATCAGGGGCAAAGTTATATCCGCTTATTGTTATATCTGTATCAGAATTGGCAGATCCGGAGGAGGGATCAACTGAATCTATTTGAGGAATAAGAATAATCTCTCCATCAAGGGCGCTGGTTCCATCAATGTACCCTGGTTTGCCGGCATTTACAGTGATAGTACATTTTCCATAGTTTTGAGGTATCCATTCATTTGCGTATATTCCATCATTACTTTCATTATCACTATGTGCCCCATCATCATATAATGTGATATCAGGATCACCATTGCTAAAGGATACCGTAACAACAGCATCTGTTATAATATCACCATAACGCCCTGTTATAGCGGCTGTTACAGATGTCGTTTCTCCTACTCCGATTACAAAATTATCAGCAGGATTCGTGATGTTCACATTGATTATCGGTAGTTCAAACCTAACAGCATCAGCAACTACCCATGAATCGGCATTATCTGACAGGGTTATATTCTCAGTGCCATCATCTGCAAATTCATAACTTCCTAAACTCACCCATTGTCCACCATTTATACCCTGATTAATCATTACTGTATCAGAGATACCATTATGATTGATTGTAAATGGGGCATTGGTCGCAAGTTTGGTAGATATTGGATACCATACAAATACCTTATAAAAGCCAGGCCCATTGATTAGCTCTGTATCCCATCTAACTGTCTCAGAGCCATCACCAGCAGCATGATAACGGAAGTCTATCCCAAAGAAACGAGGCGCCTTGTTAGTATTAGATGTAGGCCATCTACCTGTTAAGCTGAATTTGGGATCAAAGTTGTCAACAATGCCATCTGGCGGAGGGGGTGGAGAAGTGGGTGTAAAACTTACAACATCGGCAACCACCCATGAATCAGCATTATCTGACAGGGTTATATTCTCAGTAGCATCATCAGCAAAGTAATAGATACCCAGATTTAACCATTTACCACCATTTCTACGCTGATCAACCAGTATTGTCTCAGATTCTCCATTATGATTGATTGTAAATGGGGCATTGGTAGCAAGGAGGGGACATGCTGGATATCTTATCTTTACTATGTAGTAACCAGGGCCGTCGGTGAGTTCAGCATTCCAGATGGCCTTGTTATTACGAGGATGATGGATAGTGGTATTACCGGGATTTCCAGCATGATAACGGAAGTCTGCACCATAGACACCGGGCAGCACAGTACTGAGAGCTGTGCCCCATATGCCTGTTACGCTGAATTCAGGATCAGGGTTGTCAACAATACCGTCAGGTACGGCAAGGGCATTTCCCCCGGCAGTGAGTGTGATAAGAATAGAGATAAGAAGCGCTGCTATTGAGTACCTGCATCTTTTAAAATAGATCATCATAAGCCTCCTTCTTTATATGGTTGGAATATGGTTGGTATTCAAGCAGATATAGATATTCAATCACCTCCCTTTTTGAGAAAATGCGTCATCTTTTCGCTAAGATAGAACTTTAATTGATTTTGATTGTTAAATAATATCATATATT
>QIDP01000003.1 GCA_003229375.1 Nitrospirota bacterium | reverse complement strand
GTTCACAGTATGGAGGCTTTCATTTATTCCCGTAAATGTCAAACTCTGGGAGTCCCCCAGCAGAGCTGGGGGTTTACTCATGATTATTATCTCTTTTTATCTCTGTTTTTTATAGCTATTTTGGTGAGTCTTTTAGATAACAGCTTAAAATTATCGGGATTTGCATTTTCCACCGTTTTAACCCATTCCTTTGGAAAGGAATCTATTCCGTTAAGTGCGCCGACAATTCCTCCCACAATAGAGGCTATTGTGTCGTTGTCACGTCCATAATTAACAGCAATCAAGATGCTCTCTACTGTATCTCCTCTTGTATAACAGATAATTCCCAGTGCAACCGAGAGTATCTCAAGGGGATCACATACAAAATCCCTGCTTAATGATTTATAAAAATCTTTGTATAATGAAAGTAATCCTTTATTACGATTACTATTTGCAAGGGGATATGCACGTCCTCTTATATAGTTAATTGCAAATCGACCAAATATCTGAGCTTTAGAGTAGTTATATGGATCATAGTTTAATACCTCTGAAAAAGGTTCAAAATTTTCTTTATCCTCATCTTGTAAGGAATAATCCGGCGATAAGGCAAGGCTCATAATAGAAACAGCGAGTGCAGTAAGATCTTTTGCATATCCAATATCAAAATAGTCTTTTTCATATCCATCGAGATAAGCGCCTTTAATATCTCCGATATGAAGGATTGCCATGGGTGTTATCGACATCAGGCCTACGCAGCCGATCAGACCACCCCAGAGCCTGTTTAATGTTGAATTTGTGCATCTTCCGGCATCCGGTTTGCAGCCTTCTACAGCAATTCTGCTTGCAAGTACATACTCATCTAACCACTGATGCTCAAGACTGTAAGGTTTTGCCTTTTTATGTCTATCAATAAATGCCTGTGCCAGTCTTTTTGTTGTGAAAAGGCCATCAGATTCTGCAATTGCATAAGCCACCATTAACTTTAATCTTGTATCATCTGTGTATGTCCCTTTTTTTGCATTTTCTTCAAATACAGAATGCACAGCAGGATTATTATAATAATCCTTAAAATCTTCAATAATAAATCTTCTGTTTTTACTATATGCCTTTATTAAAAATGTATTTAGCAATTCTTCATAATTCATGGCAAATTTTTCATCCGGGCCTCCAAGCGCATCCCCTATTGCGCTGCCTATAAGAAAACCATAAATCTTATTTTCGATAATTTGTTCTGTTTTTTTCTTATTCTTTGGTGTTGCAAATACAACCCATGTATCAAGGTAAATTATAAATATGATAAAAAATAGAAATAGGGTCTTTTTTTGCATTTTAAAGTGTAATATCCTGGTTTTAAGATTGATCTTAATTATTTATTGTAATATATTAAGGGACAAAGTAAAAATATTTTTTATTATAACCTGAATTAAGCGATTCTGGTCTGTAAACAAGTGAAGCCTTGAATAATGGATTCAAAAGCTATGGCCAATCACCCGGTGAGTGAGGACAGGCGAGACGCCTGTCCTGCCGGGAAGGGGTTGACAATTCAGCCAATAGTAGGTCGGGCGTCTCGCCCGACATGAAAGAATCGCTCAATTTAGGTATAAAAGGTAAAAACTACAATGGTTTATTCACTAAAAGAGCAAGGATTTGGTTCCCTTCTTATCACCCGGGCTTTAGATATGTTTAAGTTTCTTTTACGGCTTATTTTGTGGACATTAACGCATACAATCTATAGGATCAGGATATCAGGGAAGGAAAATATTCCAAAAAAAGGGCCGGCATTACTGGTATGTAATCATCTCACCTTTGTTGATCCCTTTATTATAGGTTCATGCATGCTGCAGAGATTTATTCGGTTCATGATGTTTAGAGAGTATTTCGAGATAGGATCGATTAAATGGTTTTTAAACCTGATGGAGGTTATCCCTATATCAGAAAAGGATAGTCCAAAGGCAACGATACGCTCCTTTAAAAGGGCAGAAGAGGAGCTGAAGAAGGGTCATGCAGTCTGCATATTTCCCGAAGGTAATATAACAAGGACAGGAAATATGCTGCCTTTCAAAAAGGGCTTTGAAAGGATCGTTAAAAATACTGACGCACCTATTATCCCTGTGTATATAGACAGGTTATGGGGAAGTATATTCAGTTATAAAGGGGGTAAGTTCTTCTGGAAGGTCCCTGAGAGATTTCCTTATCCTGTAACTGTTTCATTTGGGAAGCCTCTCCCTTCTCAATCGACTTCAGAAGAGGTTAGGAATGCGGTCCTGAATCTGGGACCGGAGGCCTTTGCACATAGAAAGGAAGAGTCCTCTCCACTTCATATCGAGTTTCTGAAGAGTGCAAAGAGACACTTATTCAGATTCTGCATGTCGGATTCGAGCGGCAAGGAGTTATCTTATGGAAAGGTCTTAATCGCCAGCTTATTATTATCAAAATTAATCAAAAAGAGATACTGTCTCAATGAAAAGATGGTTGGTGTTATTCTTCCGTCCTCTATAGGCGGGGCCCTTGCCAATATAGGAATATTGATGGCCAATAAGGTCCCTGTAAATCTTAACTTTACTGCCTCAAAGGAATCAGTCAGTTCTGCGATATCACAGTGTGAGATAAAAACGATAATCACTTCAAAGGTATTTATAGAAAAGGCAAAGATAAAGCGTCAGGAGGGGATGATCTATTTAGAAGATGTTTTAAAGGAGATTAGACCTATAAAAAAGATAGTAACAACCATAGCTGTCTTTCTTCTTCCTGCATTTGCTGTAAAAAGACTCTATATCCGCCCAAAAGATACTATTGATGATCTATCAACAATTATCTTTTCAAGCGGCAGCACAGGAGAGCCAAAAGGGATTATGTTATCTCACTTCAATATTCTTTCAAATTGTCTGGGATTTTATCAGATTTTCCAGTTGACTAAAAATGACCGGGTTATGGGTATTCTTCCATTTTTTCATTCATTTGGATTTACAGGAACCCTGTGGTTTCCGCTTCTTTCCGGCTTTGGTGTAATATATCATCCAAATCCTTTGGATTCAAAGACCATCGGGGAATTAATAGAAAGGTATAAAGCAACAATATTAACGAGTACCCCAACCTTCTATCAAGGATATATCAAAAAATGCACAAAAAATCAGTTTGCCTCATTACGATATCCAATTGTTGGCGCTGAGAAGCTGAAGATGCCCCTTGCAAAGGGATTTAAAGAAAAATTTGGTATCGAGCTGCTTGAAGCATATGGTTGTACAGAATGCTCGCCAGCGGTATCACTAAATGTACCTGATTATAAGGATGCAACACTTGTTCAGACAGGAACAAAGTTAGGAACAATTGGTCTTCCAATACCGGGGGTATCACTAAAGATAGTTCATCCTGAAACATTTCAGAAACTACCCAATGGAGAGGAAGGATTATTATTGGTTAAGGGGCCAAATGTTATGATGGGTTACCTAAATCAACCAGAAAAGACAAAAGAGGTAATCAGAGATGGGTGGTATTGTACAGGGGATATAGCCTTTATACATGATGATGGATTTGTTGAAATAAAAGATAGATTGTCACGTTTCAGCAAGATTGGTGGTGAAATGGTGCCGCATATTTATATTGAGGAGGTAATACATAATATTCTAAATACCTCTGACCAGAAATGTATTGTAACATCAATTTCTGACGGGAAAAAGGGTGAGAAGCTGGTTGTCTTATATACTGATATTGAAATGGAGACAGAAGAGATTCTGGAGCAGATGAAGGGAATGGAGATACCTAATTTATGGATACCCGGGAGGGATTCATTTATTAAAATAGATACCATTCCTTTATTAGGAAGCGGAAAGCTGGATCTAAAAAGGATCAAAACGATTGCAAAAGAAATAGAATAATGTATAGATCGTCTCCAATTCAATTTCCTGTTGACTCTCAGGTAAGAAATTAGTATCTTATTTAAAGGCTCACGGATTTACACAGATGAACACAAATAGAGCAATAAGATATAAAGAATTAACTGACAAAAGGTCCGTGAAAATCTGTGTTAATCTGTGAGCAAAAATAAAAAGGGTCTAACGGATAAAATTGCTTCCCGGTTGATATTACAAGGTTATCCGGACAGCAAGAAATATAGACAATGAAGCCCATCTACAAAAAGATATATTATGCGATTATTAGCTTGTTCCTGCTGTTTCTTCTGTTCAATGGAATAGTAGTAATTTTTTATACTTTTATTATCGCACCTGTCTCTTCCTATGATAATCCGAGGATCATTAATATACCTAAGGGATATGTCTTAAGCGACGTGGCAAACCTCCTGGAAAGAGAAGAGCTGATAAAGAATGCTAAGGGTTTCACCTGTCTCGCATTCCTGAAAGGGGCTGTTAATAAATTTCAGGCAGGGGAATACAGATTGAGTCCAAGTATGTCCCCTTTAGATATCCTGGATATCATAACCAGGGGCAAGGTTGTCTTATACAAGGTTACGATCCCTGAAGGATATAATATGAGGGAGATCGCATCACTTCTGGAAGAAAAGGGTATGGCAAGTCGTAAAAGGTTTAACTCACTGACACATGATAAAGAATTCATATCACTTACAGGGATAGATGCTGATAGTCTTGAAGGTTACCTTTTCCCGGATACCTATTATTTTGGCAGAGGAACAGATGAACGTACCATAATGAAGAAGATGGTTCAGACCTTTAAGATGAATATATCCCCTGAATTTGCAAAGAGGACGAAGGAGATAGGATTTACAATGCATCAGGTTATTACCCTTGCATCCCTTATAGAAAAAGAGACGGGCAAGGATGAAGAGAGGAAATTGATATCAGCAGTTTTTCATAATCGCCTGAAAAAGAGGTTGCGTCTTGAGTGTGATCCCACTGTTATATATATCATTAAGGACTTTGATGGGAATTTGAGAAAAAAGGATCTTTTCATAGATTCACCCTATAATACCTACCGATACTCAGGGTTACCTCCCGGGCCTATTGCAAATCCTGGTAAGGCAGCCATAGAGGCAGCCCTCTATCCTACAGAGTCGAACTATTTCTACTTTGTATCAAAAGGGGATGGGGGACATCAGTTTTCATCCACATTGAAGGATCACAACAGAGCGGTTAGAAAGTATCAGTTGAAGTAGTGCCTAAAGTGAGCTAAAGTGCCTAAAGTTATGGATTATAAAAATTTTCCAATAACTTTAGCTCACTTTAGGCATTTTAGGCACTTATAAACAATCCACTATATAAGATGGTACGAGGTGATAAGTAAGTGTCAATAACAGATGAAGAGGCATTAAATTATAGAAAGAAGTACCGTGGTGTAATCGGTATCAAGAGCAAGATACCTATCAAGGATGAGTCAATACTCAGTCTTGTTTATACCCCCGGGGTAGCTGAACCCTGCAAGGAGATATATAAGGATCCTAAAAAATCGTTTGATTACACATGTCGTGGAAACACTGTCGCTATTATAACCGATGGATCGGCTGTTCTGGGTCTGGGGAATCTCGGCCCCAAACCAGTATTACCGGTTATAGAATGTAAATCTGTGATATTTAAGACATTTGGTGGTGTAGATGCCTTCCCCATCTGCCTCAATACCCAGGATACAGATGAAATAATTAAGACTGTTAATCTCCTTGCCCCGACCTTTGGGGCCATATGTATGGAGGATATCTCTGCACCAAAGTGTTTCACGATTCAACACCACCTGCGGGAGTCAATGAGTATATGCGTCTTTCACAATGATCAACATGCGGCTGCTATTGAGGTGCTGGCAGGGCTTATAAATGCTGCAAAGGTAGTTGGAAAAAATATAAATGATATGAAGATTGTTATAAGTGGTGCAGGCGCAGCAGGGATAACGGTCGCAAACATGCTGGTAAATGTCGGGGTAAAAGACATAATACTCTCGGATACCCATGGAATCATCTATAAATACAGGATGGAGGGGATGAACTGGGCAAAATCGGCGATCGCAAGGAAGACAAACAGAGAGAATAAAAAAGGGGCACTGTCTGATGCGATCATAGGTGCTGATACCTTTATAGGGCTATCTACAGGGAATATTGTCTCTGCGGAAATGATAAGTACCATGGCAAAGGATCCAATAGTCTTTGCACTTTCAGTACCGGAGCCGGAAATCATGCCGGATGAGGCAAAGAGAGGCGGGGCAAAGGTCATCGCCACAGGGGGGGCTGATTTCCCTAATGAGATCAATACAGCCCTTGTCTTCCCCGGTTTTTTCCGGGGGATACTCGATGTTGCAGCACGTAATATCAATTTCACGATCATGAAGGCAGCATCAAATGCCCTTGCAGGTCTTGTGAAGGATAACGAACTCCAACCGGATTTCATAATCCCTAAGGTCTTTGATTTTCAGGTTGCCATTGCTATTGCAGAGGCAGTTGCACAGGCAGCGATCAAAACAGGGGAGGCACGAAGGAGCGTCGAACCCGGAGAGATAAGGAAAAGGATGGAGGGATTTATATACGAAGGGCATTTCCCCTTATTAGCGGAAGATAAGGTAAAGGATGCCTCTTTAAGTAAAAAATCACTTGAACTTCACAGAAGACACCGGGGTGTTATCGAGATAAATAGTAAGATACCTATAAGGGATTCAAACATATTGAGTTCTCTTTATCTCCCTCCATGTGCTGCTAAACCCTCGGAGGAGATAGCCAAAGACCCTATGAAGGTCTATGATTATACATGTAAGAATAATCTGGTAGCCATCGTTACTGACGGGAGTGCTGTCCTCGGGTTAGGTAATATCGGCCCTCAGGCAGCATTACCTGTAATGGAGGGAAAGGCGATCCTTTTCTATACTATGGCAGGGGTTGAGGCCTTTCCTATATGTATCTCTACCAGCGACCCTGATGAGATATCTGATATAGTGATAAATATCTCTCCAACATTCGGGGGTATAAATCTCGAAGATATTTCAGCGCCGAGGTGTTTCAGTATCGAGGAGAGACTAAAGAATGAGACAGATATCCCTATCTTCCATGATGATCAACACGGAACAGCGGTTGTCGTGCTTGCTGGATTGATTAATGCCCTCAAGCTAGCTGGAAAGGATATGGCTGATATCAGGGTAGTTATAAATGGGGCCGGAGCAGCAGGTACTGCTGTGACCAGCATACTCAAATTCTCAGGGATAAAGGATATTGTTATCTGTGATTCCATTGGTGTAATCTATAAGGACAGGGACAAAAAAATGAACTGGATGAAGGAAGAACTGGCAGAGATTACCAATCCGGATAATATCAAAGGTGGACTTGAAGAGGCAATAAAAGGGAGGGATGTCTTTATAGGGCTCTCTGCTGCTGGTGTACTCAACAGGGAGATGGTAATATCCATGTCAAAGGACCCAATAGTATTTGCCCTGGCAAATCCGGTTCCTGAGATTATGCCTGAGGAGGCAATATCCGCAGGGGCAAAGATAATCGCTACAGGGAGATCTGATTTCCCTAACCAGGTGAATAATTCACTTGCCTTTCCAGGTATATTTCGTGGTGCACTTGATGTAAGGGCAAAGGGTATAAACAGGGAGATGAAGATTGCTGCTGCACATGCCATAGCGGGTTCTATATCAGATAATAATCTAAAACCTGATTATATCATACCCAAAGGGCTGGACTTTCATGTGCCTCCAAGGGTTGCTGCAGCAGTAGCCATGGCCGCAATGGAGACAGGTCAGGCAAGGATTGAGGTCGATCCGGAGATGGTAGCAAGGCATACTGAAAATTTTATCTATGAAGGTGATCTGAATCTTATATCTTGATGAAACATTCCTGCCGAACAATCGCACAAATGGGAATGAAAATCCCTTTTATTTTCGATTTTCGATTAAAAAAGAGTAACAGTTCACGGTTTACAGTTAACAGTTGATGAAAACAGAAAGTAAAAGGAAGTTATGAGCGCTTCTTTCTCTACATGATTCGTAACTACTCAGGTGGATAGTCTATAGGTATTTAGCTGAATAGTGAGGAAGAAATATGCGAGATTATACAAAGCTCAGAGCGTTTTGGGAGCCTTGATTCGTTTTTTGTGCAGTCCTAACAGACTACAGTCTAAACAACCTGAGTAGTTACCATGATTCATTGAAAAAACTGTAAACTGTAAACCGATAACTGTGAACGGATACAAAAAAGAATGGGTGGCATGGACAAACTTGTTTGTCTGTGAGGGGATTTTCAGGTGAAATGTCAGACCTATTAAAGATTGATCCATCTGATCTTGCTAATCTTCATAAAGGTATAGATAGAGCTGCCGGTATAATCCTGTCAGGCGGTCTGGTCGCCTTTCCTACAGATACATTTTATGGTCTGGGCGCCAATGCCTTTGATGAGTCAGCAGTGAAGAGGGTATTTCAGGCAAAAAGACGGGATCCGGGCAAACCATTACTTGTACTTATCTCTGATTACAATCAACTATCAAGACTTATAACAGAGGAATTACCAATTGCCACTACACTTATAAGGGATTTCTGGCCAGGCCCGCTCACCCTCCTCTTTAAGGTTTCAGGGGTGGTACCAAAGGTACTCACAGGGGGTTCAGAAAAAATAGGGGTACGCATACCGGATAAGATATTGGCCAGAGAATTGGTAAAGAGGGCTGGCATCCCTATCACTGCCTCTAGTGCAAACATCTCGGGGGGACCGAATCCATCCAGTGCCAGGGATGTAATAACATCTATTGGAGACCAGATAGATCTAATCCTTGATGGTGGAGAGACACAAGAGGATAAAGGGTCAACAATAATAGATGTAAGCGCCGCCCATCCTCTTGTTATAAGGGAGGGAAGGATTCCGCTAAAAGATATAGGGGATTCGATCGGTGTCGATCTTGAATCACAATACTAATTCCACAGCCCACTCTTTTATCCAATTATTCTCAGAGACAAAGCAGATGGGTTAACATCGCCGCCGGAATAAACACGATGAATATTGGTCAGGAATATTTACCTGTCTTGCGTGTGACATTCACATCATCCTGAATATGCAGGGTCAGTTGAAAATCATCCCGCCAGGTATTTACCTTATTTCTCAGATGATGAACAAGGGGAGGCAGCAGCTTTTCGTAGCTGAATTCACGCAGGGCTTCGTCTGCCGGGAACCAGCGAAGCTCCGGATCAAGGATGCTGTAAGGAGATTTTGGAAATCAGGATGCAGCGCCATCTATTTTAAATCCTCAATCATTTTTGCGATTGTATCGGATAGCGGTCTTATCTGATGTTTGCATACCCAAAATATTTCTTCTTCATCAATATCAAAATAGTGATGTGTAATAATATCTCTCATACCTTTTACGCCCTTCCAGTCGATTTCAGGATATTTAGGCAAGAGTTCATTGAAAGAAGGGTTCATCCTGTCCCGAAGTCTGACAATATCAACATGCTGATGCAACTTTTCTTCCAGTTCCTCTTTTATATGCACAATGTTAAATGGGTCAGGAGTTTTTGTTTTAAGAAAAATATCCACATCGCTTTTCTCAGTTGCCTGGTCTCTGGCAACCGATCCGAAAACACCCATTAATAAAATGCCGTATTCATCAGCATGTTTTTCTTTGAAATCTTTGAGTATTTTTAAAATATCTGAACGGGACATGGCCCTTCCTCCGTTAGGTTAATTTTATTATACGGTTTTACCTCTATTGCCTTCATTGTATCATTATCGAAAGGAAAACAACGACGCTCTGAACATCCAATACCATTATTCCA
>QIDP01000033.1 GCA_003229375.1 Nitrospirota bacterium | reverse complement strand
TTTGCCACGAAAATTTATTTCAAAAAGTCAAGTAAAAAATGACCCTCCAAGTGATTTTTTTTACATGCAAAAACCTAACCGGACAACGCTGTGATAATTTAGGATTTTAGAATGGTTAAACCTGCATATACAAAGCAATTTGAAAAAGATTTAAAGAAAATTAAGAAAAGAAATGAAGCTCCCCAATGCTCCGCAGTTGGGGTATTCGCTTCGCTAATAAAACAGAAAGAAAAAATGAAAGATTGGATATATGACGAGTTTAATCATGTTGGCGTTGATTACTCTAAAAAAGATAATGTTAATGAGTACGACAACCAAATGGGAAGCTTTCGTGACTATGAAAAAGAAGCAAAAGAATTTTTAGATAAATTAGATGTTTCAAATCCTAAAGATTTAACAGTAATTGATATTGGTTGCGGGACTGGTGCTTTTTCTATTCACGCATCAAATTATTTTAAACAAATCTATGCTGTCGATGTTTCTCAAGAAATGCTTAATGCCGCTTCATCTAAAGCCAAGGTTAGTAATATAGATAACATTGAATTTTGCAATTCTGGGTTTTTACAATTTCAACCAACAGAAAAAGTAGACATAATTTATACAAAATATGCTTTCCACCATCTTCCTGATTATTGGAAACAAGCTGGGCTATTAAATATGAACAAAATGTTAAAGCCAGATGGAGTTTTATTTCTATCGGACTTTGTCTTTAAGTTTGACCCTGACTACGAAACAAACACAGATACTTTTATTAATGAAATGTCAAAAAAGTACATATAAGAGACGAGTACAGTACCTTTGATTGGATTCTTCAAGGGTTAATCGAAAGAGCTGGATTCAACATTGAAAAATCTAACACCGAAGATAGTTTAGCATGCGAATACTTTTGTAGGAAAATTGAATCTTTTGGAGATGATTCTCAATAGTCAGATTACTGGGGGCAATTATAACAAATCGTTTCAGTCGGAAAGCATTTTAAAAAAGGTATCCAGAAGGAAAGATCCATAATGTCCCTTTTTTAAATACTTCTGCTGAACTCAACCGTTGAAGCTGTAGAATAAGTCATTTTTCGAAAAAGTGACCATTGAAAATAAAGGACTTAAGAGGCCACTTTTGCCCAAAATGGGGGTTTTTCTACAGCCTCGTTAGCCATAAAAAAATTGGAGGGATTGAAATCATGATGATACGAATATTTCAAGTTACAATTCATCCCGAATACCGCGATGATTTTGAAAGAGACTTTAATACAATATCGGTAGATACGGTTAAAAATCACAAGGGCTTAATTTCATGTCATATCGGTGGCCCAACAAAATGGAATCCGGATGATTATGTTATGGTTACATATTGGGAAGATGAAGAATCTTTAGTAACGTTTGCTGGAGAAAACTGGAATCAAGCAATTATTCCGGCGGAAATGCAGAATTTTCCTAAATCTTTTAGCGTTGCGCATTATATAAGTAACAATTCTTGCTAACAAAACAATTTGTTAATGAAGTGGGAAAAATGAAAAAAATTGGCATTCTTGGTGGGCTTGGTCCAGAGTCTACTATCGAGTATTACCGAGGGATTATAGATGCTTTCAGGCACAACGATGCTCAACAAATTCCAGAAATAATATTGTACAGCGCAAATGTTACCGATTTACTGGATCTAGTATCTGAGAAAAGGTGGGTGGATTTAGTAGATTATATAGTAAAAAAATTAACGGCATTAAAATCGGCTGGTGCTGAATTTGCCCTCATATCTGCCAATACACCTCATATTGTCTTTGATGGGGTGGCTGCTAAATCACCTCTCCCCTTATTGAGTATCGTTGAGGAAACCTATAAAAAGACTAAAACCTTAGATATAAAAAAGATTGGTCTTATAGGAACGAAATTCACTATGGAAAGCAGTTTCTACTCAAAAACGTTTTCTAAGGGAGAAATCCAGATCATAGTGCCAAATATTGATGAACAGGAGTATATCCATAATAAATTAATGACAGAAATTGAGCGCGGCATTATTAAAGACGAAACTCGTGAAGGGCTTCTGGCAATAATTCATCGGATGAAAGAGCAACATCAGATTGAAGGAATTATTTTAGGTTGCACCGAGTTCCCGTTAATTCTTAAACAGAATGCTTTTGGTTTGCCGTTTCTGAATACAACCGCTATTCACATAGAAAGTATTGTTACCTATTGTAAAGAAGGCTAAAAGTGGCTAACGTTTTGGTGGGACGTAACAGCGCAGGGGCCTGCCCCTATTCCCACTCAATAGTACCAGGGGGTTTGGAGCTGATGTCGTAGACCACACGGTTGATACCCTTTACCTCGTTTATGATCCTGTTAGATATGATGCCAAGCAGGTCATAGGGGAGCCTTACCCAGTCTGCTGTCATACCATCCTTGCTTGTCACCGCCCTTATCCCTGCCACATTTTCGTATGTCCTCTCATCACCCATAACCCCTACGGTCTTAACAGGAAGAAGGACAGCGAATGACTGCCATATCTCCCTGTAAAGCCCTCCCTTTTTGATCTCTTCCAGGACTATGGTATCCGCCTTTCGTAATATCCCGAGCCTCTCTTCTGTCACCTCTCCCATAATCCGTATAGAGAGTCCCGGTCCTGGAAAGGGTTGACGCCATAATATATGGTCTGAGATATCTAACTCCTTGCCCAGAAGCCTCACTTCATCCTTGAAGAGCTCCCTGAGAGGTTCTATAAGTTTGAGGTTCATTATCTCCGGGAGGCCTCCCACATTATGATGACTCTTTATAGTTGCAGATGGCCCTTTAAAGGATACGCTCTCAATAACGTCAGGATAAAGTGTCCCCTGGGCCAGATATGCTGTATCCCCTATCTTCCCCGCCTCTTCTTCAAAGACGTCGATGAACTCCTTGCCTATTATCTTTCTCTTCTCCTCCGGATCCTCAACCCCCTTTAATCTCTCCATGAATCTCTTCCCTGCATTGACATGGATAAGATTTATATGAAAATTCTTTTCGAATGTGTTTATTACCTCCTCTGCCTCTCCTTCTCTTAACAAACCATTATCAACAAATATACATGTCAATTGATCACCAATCGCCTTATGGACAAGGAGAGCGGCAACCGAGGAATCAACGCCTCCGCTTAAGGCACATATGACCTTTTCATCTCTGACCCTCTCTTTTATCTCCTCTATTGAGTACTCTGCAAATGATCTCATTGTCCATATAGGGGCACAGCCGCATATCTTATACAGGAAATTTTTCAGGATATCAGAGCCGCGCGGGGTATGTATGACCTCTGGATGGAACTGAAGCCCAAAGAATCGTGATTCGCTGTTTTCCATGACAGCTATCTTAGAGTTCTCTGTGTGACCGACCGGGTGAAATCCTGCTGGTACGCTCTCGATCCGATCTCCATGACTCATCCAGACGGTTATGGTCTTATCCATCTCCTTGAACAGGGTAGAAGGGGTATCTATTTGGAGTTCGGCCCTCCCATACTCCCTCCTGACAGAGGATGCCACCTCACCGCCAAGGATATGGGTCATCAACTGCATACCATAGCAGATCCCGAGTATCGGTATCCCGGGATGAAATATCTCCTTATCGCAGATGGGCGCCCCTGCGTCATATATGCTGGAAGGCCCGCCTGAGAGGATTATTCCTTTAGGCTTAAGCCCCTTTATTGCTTCAATGGTGATATTATATGGGTGAATCTCGCAGTAGACCTTACTATCCCTTACCCTCCGTGCTATCAACTGGGTGTACTGGGAACCGAAATCGAGTATCAAAATCTTTTCCTGATGAATATTCTTTTCCATGTATCTTACCTTCTGTTTAGCCGTTAGAAGTAATGGCTAAATAATATTGTAAATTGCAAAACAAGGAAATTAAATCCTTAATAATTTTGCATTTTGATATTTGCAATGAAGTTTAGCTATCTTTTGATAGCTAAACTGTTACCCAACCTTATAATTTGGAGCCTCCTTTGTTATGATTACATCATGTACATGGCTCTCCTGCAGACCTGCCGGGGTGATCTTTACAAACCCGGCCTTTTTTCTAAGCTCCTCGATATTTCCGCAACCACAGTATCCCATCCCTGCCCTCAGGCCACCCATGAGTTGATGGACGGTAAAGGAAAGAGGCCCCTTGTAAGGTATCCTCCCCTCAACCCCTTCAGGAACAAGTTTTGTATCGCTGAACTCATGCTCCTGAAAATATCTATCACTGCCACCCTCTGCCATGGCCCCGATAGATCCCATTCCTCTGTACTCCTTGTAACTCCTCCCCTGAAATAGTATCTTCCTGCCGGGACTCTCCTCAGTACCTGCAAAGATGCTTCCTATCATAACACTGCTTGCCCCGGCTGCGATTGCCTTGGTAATATCCCCTGAATGCTTGATACCGCCATCAGCTATAATAGGGATGCCATATTTGTCGGCTACTTCCGCGCATTCAGCAACCGCTGTGAGCTGCGGAACGCCCACCCCTGCTACTATTCGTGTGGTGCATATAGAACCGGGTCCTATACCTACCTTGACAGCATCCACCCCTGCCTCTATCAGATCCCTGGCCCCTTCAGGGGTAGCAACATTCCCGCCTATGAGCTGGGTATCGGGATACCTCTTCTTTATAGACTTTATCGTCTGCAGGACCATCTCTGCATGGCCATGGGCAGAATCAACCACAATCACATCAACCCGTGCCTCTATGAGCGCCTTAATTCGCTCCTCACAGTCACCGGAGACCCCTACTGCTGCTCCAACCACCAGTCTCCCCAATGAATCCTTGGTCGAATTTGGAAACCTTCTCCTCTTTTCAATATCCTTTATAGTAATCAACCCTTTCAGGTTGCGATCTTTATCCACTACCAATAATTTCTCTATACGATTTTCGTGGAGAAGTTTTTTAGACTCTTCCAAGGTTGTGCCCACCGGGACTGTGATCAGGTTATCCTTTGTCATCAGCTCTGATACCTTCCTGTCAAGCCTTGTCTCAAAGCGAAGGTCCCTATTCGTAAGGATACCCGCTAACTTCCCCTTATCAGTGATCGGTATCCCGGATATGCTGTACTTCTTCATGATATCCAGCGCCTCTCTTATCTTCTGATCAGGGCTCATGGTAACAGGATCAACTATCATACCGCTAATCGCCCTCTTTACATTATCTACCTCATTCACCTGCTCCTCAGCGGTAAGGTTCCTGTGTATGATTCCTATCCCTCCCTCATGTGCAAGGGCAATCGCAAGATCTGCTTCACTAACTGTATCCATAGGCGCGCTTACTATCGGGGTATTTATCTTTATACCCCTGGTCAGGGGGGTAGAGATATTGACATCCTTCGGGTGGACAGATGACCTCGCAGGCACCAACAGGACATCATCAAATGTAAGACATTCTCTCGGTATCTTTTCTATCATGATTTTACCTCCTCATAAATTTCTTCTTTATCTCATTCATATCAAAGAATAGCGCGATCGGTCGTCCATGGGGACAGGTATACGGGAGTTCAGTCTCCTCCAGATCCCTTATCAGAAATCTTATCTGATCGGGTTTCAGATGCTGATTCGCCTTTATCGCCCCATGACACGCCATCAAAAGTATTATCTCATCGGTTATCTCATCGAATGATTTCATCTGCTCAACTTGTGACAGCTTGTCCACTATGTCGAGAAGTATCCTCGAATAATCCTGTCCCACAAGGAGTGCAGGGATAGATCTGATAAGAAATCTATTCCGGCCAAAATCCTCCACTTCAAGACCTAGTTTCATTATATCATTGATATGCGATTTAAGGAGAATAGATTCTCCCCCGGATATCTCTACGCTGACAGGGACAAGAAGCTGCTGTACCTCTATCCTTGATCCCTTCATATCCTTTATCAACCTCTCATACAATATTCTCTCGTGGGCTGCATGCTGATCAACCATAATGATCCCATTAGAGTTCTCCAGGACAATGAATGAATTGTCTGCCTGCCCAACCGGATTAAACCGGGTAAATACCGTATCAGAGAGTGTAGAGGGAGATGGAAGCCTCAGAGGCAACTCCTTCTCCTTAGAGGGGAGATAATCAACAGCCGTCTCCATGACCCTCTTTGCCCCTATGTCTACCCTTTTCTTTACAGATGGACGATCCCTTGCAGTGTAAAAATTACCAGTATCCCTGAGGGTCGAAGCGGATTCTTGCCTTGCCTTTACATCACTAAAGATCAACGGCTCAAACCTCTCTATGCGTGAATCACCGATTGTCTTACCATTGGATACCACCCTCTTTTCATGTGGAATCGATACACTCTTCTTTCCCCGGTGCAATCCCTTCCTTATCACCTCACCCACAAAATCGTGTGTCTCTCTCTGGTTTGAAAATCTTACCTCTACCTTGGAAGGGTGTACATTTACATCTATTATCTCCGGATCGATAGATAAGAAGAGAAAGATCACGGGGTGTCTATCCCGCGGGAGAAGGGACCGGTACGCCTCATATATGGCATGACTTATAACCTTATCTTTGATATAACGGGAGTTTACATATAGATATTGATTCCCCTTGTCAGAGCGCGTTAAGGTAGGTCTCGATATAAACCCCTTGAGCCTCATCTTATCACACTCCCCCTCTATCTCAATAAGATTATCCGTCATCTCCCTCCCGAAGATCGCTGTCAGCCGGTGGAGGGGATTATCAGTTAAGGGCGCATTTATCAATGTCTTCCTATTATGATCCATCTTGAAATGTATAGATGGGTGGGCCAAAGACTGCTGTGTAACAATATTACTAATATGACTCAGCTCGGTGGTATCAGACTTCATAAACTTAAGACGTGCAGGGGTGTTGAAGAAGATATTCTGGATCTCTATCGAGGTCCCTGTAGGGCTTGCTGCATCCCTTACATCCTTAATCACCCCTCCCTCTATATGGATCCTGGTTCCGGCATCTGCATCACGGGTAGAGGTAATAAGGGAGAGAATAGAGATAGAGGCTATGCTTGGCAGGGCCTCACCACGAAAACCGAGTGTGTGTATATTACACAGATCATCCTCTGAGGAGATCTTGCTTGTAGCGTGTCTCTCAAAGGCAAGGATGGCATCATCGCGGTTCATGCCGCTCCCATCATCTGATACCCTTATATACTTCCTTCCCCCGCCCCTTACCTCTATAACCACCTTTGTGGCACCTGCATCAATAGAGTTCTCTATCAGCTCCTTGACCACAGATGCAGGCCGTTCCACCACCTCTCCTGCGGCAATCTTATTCGATAGGTTTTCCGGTAATACCCTTATCCTCTTTTCCATTGCTTAATTTTATGAGAACCTACCCCTTTTGTCAAGGAAAGCTGAGGGAAGAATTATTGGTTTTGCAAAATCTCAGAGCACTTTAAAGGTAAAAAAGGAGCCCCTTCCATGAATCTCTTTATATATTTATTAAATACCCCGGGTTGGGTAAGGAATGGGGCATGACCCAGGCCATTAAGGATTATCTTCTTTGCGCCAGGGATATTCTTTGCCATATACCCTGCTGCCCCTGAAGGACATATCTTATCAATACTGCCATGAAGTATTAAGGTCGGGAGGTTTATCCTGGCAAGACTATCTCTTATATCCTCCCTTGCTATGGCCTTTAAGGTGCTGATAGAGACATAATCCGGCGGAGGGAATCTCTCATCAAATAAAAGATCCCATATCTCTTTGGATCTCTCCTCATCTATATCCTCACCAGAGATAAAGAGCCTGCTGCAAAAGTCCCTGATGTAGTTATCATAATCCCTTCGCAGGTTTTGCTCTAACCGTGTCACGGTCCCTATCGGCTGTCCATGACGATAATCCTTATCTGCCACAAATTTTGGGGTCCCTCCCACAAAGACAAGGGCACTTATCTGCCCGGGATATCTTAAAAAAAATCTGACAAGGATAAATGAGGCCATGGACCAGCCAACGATTGTCAAGTCACTAAGGGCCAGTGTATTTACAACATGATTCAGGTCATCTGCAAATATATCAAAATTATACTCCTGTCCGGGTTTATCAGACTGCCCGTGCCCTCTTAGGTCCAGGGTGATCACCTTGAAATCTCTTGAAAGATCCTCTTTCTGATATCTCCATACACTGCTGCTCATGGACCAACCATGGAGAAAGAGGACAGGCCTTCCTTCACCCTCTATCTCATAGTAGATATTGACACCATCTCTGCATCTTATCTTTGGCATAAGCGAGTTGCGAGTTGAACTACTCTCCCTTATAGATCTTCTTGATATCCCTTATATGCTGTATTCTCTCTTCCGCCATCCTGTCGGCTGCTGTATGGGTAGGAATATTGTCCCGTTTTGAGATGGCAATAAGCCGTACCACTGCATCATATATCTTTGAGGCCTTATGGAGGGATCGTTCTCTGTTATAGCCTTCTGTGCATTCCAGTTCATCAGCGACATTTATCAGCCCACCCGCATTTATCACGTAATCAGGGGCATAAAGGATACCCTTGTTATAAAGGATCTTGCCGTGTCTCTCCTCTTTCAATTGATTATTTGCTGCCCCTGCTATTATCTTACATCTAAATTCAGGGATGGTCTCATCATTGATAATAGCACCTAATGCGCAGGGGGAGAATATATCGCACTCCCGGGCATGTATCTCCTCAGGTTTAACAGCGATCGCCCCAAATTCATTGATCACCCTGCCAACAGCGGCATCGTTTATATCTGCAACAATCAGTTTCCCTTTATCCTTGTATATAAGCTCTGCCAGATGGTACCCTACATGACCCAGGCCCTGAATTGCTACGGTTTTACCAGCAATAGAACCGTCATTGTATATCTCCTCAAGGCATGCCTTTATCCCTTTGTATACACCGTATGCGGTGACCAGAGATGGATCCCCGCCCCCCCCCTTTGAGGTTGACATCCCGGCAACATATCTCGTCTCCAGGCGTATTACCTCCATATCCTCTACAGATGTCCCGACATCCTCGGCAGTGATATACCTCCCGCCTAAAGACTCTATATATCTCCCCAGCGCCCTGAAGAGCGTTTCTGTCTTGTCCCTGGCAGAGTCACCTATTATCACGGCCTTCCCGCCCCCAAAATTCAAACCGCTGACCGCTGCCTTATATGTCATGGCCCGTGCAAGCCTGAGGGCATCCTCGATAGCCTCACCATCAGAGTTGTATGTCCACATACGGCATCCGCCAAGGGCAGGACCAAGGGTCGTATCATGAATCGCTATGACTGCCCTCAACCCTGCGATCTTGCTGTTGCACAGGATGAGCTGTTCATGTTGATATTTATCCAATCTCTTAAAAATCTCCATCTTTTTATCCCCCTTTAGTCAACTCCTTTTCTTCAATCCGGCTATTACCTCTCTCACTGCCCTGTATGGATCCCTTTTCCTCTCTGCTATATCATCAACTATCCGGGTGAGGGTTCCTATCTTTATCATATCATTGAGCACAAAATCTAAAAGGGCATCCCGGAGCAGATAGACAAATTCTGTCTCGCTCCTCCTCTTCCTGACAACACCTATATTCCCGGATCCCTCCAGATAGGCCCTGTGGAGTCTGACACCCTCTACCAACTCCTGAATCCCTATACCCCTGCAGGCCTCTGTCTTAAAGAGTGATGGACTCCACCCATTTCTGTTGCCACCTCCTGCTAATACATTTCTCAAATCCTGAAAGACCCTGTCTGCTCCATCTCTATCCCCTTTGTTCAGTACAAAGATATCTCCCATTTCCATAATACCGGACTTGATCATCTGAAGGTCATCTCCCATATCAGGGGTGAGAACTACTATAGAGGTGTGGGCAATCTTAACAATATC
This sequence comes from Nitrospirota bacterium, assembly GCA_003229375.1. GTDB lineage: Bacteria > Nitrospinota > Nitrospinia > SZUA-224 > SZUA-224 > SZUA-224. The sequence goes on along the minus strand of QIDP01000033.1, from coordinate 680 downwards.
TACCTCGGCCTGGCCAACACCAACTGTCTCAACAAGTATTACATCCTTTCCAAGGGCATCTATTATATTTATTGCCTCAATCGTTGCATTTGCTAATCCCCCCGGATTACCCCTTGTTGCCATGCTCCGTATAAATACCCCTTCATCCTCCACATGGCTGCTCATCCTTATCCTGTCACCCAATATTGCCCCCCCGCTTAATGGACTCGATGGGTCGACAGCTATAACCCCGATCCCCTTCTTTTCCTTCCGAAGATATCCTATTATTCCGTCAATAAGGGTGCTCTTCCCTGTACCGGGAGGGCCTGTAACTCCTATAATATAGGCCTTTCCTGTATGGGGGTATAGCTCCTGTAATATCTTTACTGCTGTGGGATCATCATCCTCAACCATGGAAATCAACCTGGCAGCAGCTATAGGATCTCCCTTTAATATATCATTATGGATATGCTGAAAGGGGAGATCCAGATACTGTAAAATCTTTTCCTCTTTATTCATCTATCTCTTTTACCTGAAAATCCTGATTTTTTAGGTGAAGGTATAAGGTCTTTTATTTCTACTCTTTCACCTTTTACCCCTCACCTTCTCCTATAAAGCCTGTTTAAATTATTAGATAAAAAGTCAATAAAAACATTGACTTATGCATGAAAACCCCCTATAATAGTAGTTATTGTTGTAAA
>QIDP01000060.1 GCA_003229375.1 Nitrospirota bacterium | reverse complement strand
TAAATAGTATGGGAATTTTCATTTTTAATCTTTAAAAATCAAAGTGATAGGGAATATTTTTAACTTTTAAATTAACTATATTTCTGTGTTCTCTGTGGTTTTAATTTATTATCAAAAATGAAAACAAAGAAAGTAAACGTCTTAAGTCAATTGTCAGAAAGAGAGTTACCAAACCCTCTTAGTCAGATGCTAAGATTCTTTGATCTTAAGAAGACTCTTGAGATCACCATGGATGAGGGTATAAAACTATCAGGAGCGAATGCCTCTGCGATTATCCTTATCAAGAAAGAAGATGCAAAATCCTTTTCAGAGATATATACAAGAGGATTCATTAATGACAATTCTCCAAAGAAGATTGAATCTTGCTTGAAGGATTCATCAGTAGATACAATCCTCTCAAATGACCGTATTATTGAATGTAATAATCTCGGATCAGAACACCCATTGTACAATCTATGCAAACTGGAGGGGATTAGATCATTTGTATGTCTACCGCTCAGGGGTAAGGAAAATGGGATCGGGTTATTTTACCTCTATTATAAATACCCTGATAGATATACCAAGGATAGTATAAACCTCTGTTTAAACCTTGCTGTTCAATCTGCTATTTGTATTGAAAATGCCATGTTATTTAAACAACTAAAGGAATCAGAAGAGAAGTATAAGCTATCAATAAACAAGGCCAGGGACGCCATATTATTTGTAAATCCAGACAATGCCCGGATAATAGATACAAATCCTAAGTTAGAAGAGTTAACAGGTTATAGTAAAAAAGAGTTAGTTGGGATGGAGATATGGAGGCTCTATCCAAAGAGTGAGATAGAAAACTGCCAGAAGAAGATGCAGAAAGTCCTAAATGGTAAGGGTGTTCGAAGTGAGATGGTTATCTTGAGGAAGGATGGAAATACAGTTCCTACTGAAATGAACTGCGGTCTGATAACATATGGAGACAAGAGGTTCATGCTTGGTATCTGCAGGGATATTACTGAAAGGAAGAGAGCAGAGGAAGAGATCAGGAAGAAAAATAAAGAATTGGAAAACTTTGTGTATTTCATTTCTCATGACCTGAAATCACCCATTATATCAATCAAAGGATTTGCTTCACTCTTATTAAGACGGTACCACGGCAAATTAGATGAGAAGGCGAAATTGTACCTCAATCATATTCAGAAGGGTATTGATAATATGGAACGTCTGATCTCTGATATATTGGAGTTATCAAGAATAGGTAAAGTCGCAGCACCCCCGGAGGAGTGTAATATGTCGGAGATAATAAGAGATACAATTGAGTTGTTGAGATTTCAACTGAAGGATAAAGGGATAAAAATAACAGTGCAAAACAATATGCCGATCATACTTTGTAACATGCGAAGAATATCTCAGGTGTTTCAAAATCTTATCAGCAACTCAATTAAATTTATGGGCACTTCCAAACAATCTCAAATCGAGATAGGTTGCACAGATAGAGATAGATTTTTTGAGTTTTATATAAAGGATAATGGAATAGGAATTGATAAAAAATATCATAATGAAGAGATATTTCAGATATTTCGACGTATAGAAGAGATAGATGTAGAGGGGACAGGTATAGGGTTGACAATTGTAAAGATGATAGTCGAAAATCATGGTGGAAAGATATGGGTTAACTCTCAAAAAGGAAAGGGGTCAACCTTTTACTTTACCCTGCCAAAATGTGGATAGCCAAACAATATACCTCCATGATGATAGAATGTTTTTTCATGGGCAGTTAGTATAGATTACTGCCCATGAAAAGTGATAAAAGTTACTTTGTCAGAGGACAATCAGCAGGGTCAATCACCTTGCCGGTAAGCGGACATACAAAATCACTTGCAGCATAGGAACTGTAGGTGTGATAACCTCCTGTCACAAGTATAGCAACAATAGAAAGTGTAATTACTATCCTTTTAAGCATCTATATTCACCTCCTCTCTTATAAATTTATATAAAAGGCGTTATAAGTGCCTCAATAATTGTGCATTCAGAAATAGGCCCCTGCCCTGGACATCCCCTGGCTAAATCCTCCATGGCCTTTTTTAAACTCTGTAAGTGATCTATCTTTGCCTCAATATCTCTGATCTTTTCAATAGTAAATTTACGTATCTCCTTACAGTCCAAATTGTTATTATCTATAAGAGCAAGGAGTTGACCGATTTCCTTCAGGGTAAAACCGAGATGTTGGGCCCGCTTGATGAAACAGAGCCTATTTACTGCATCCAGGGTATATTGTCTGTATCCTGATTCCAGGCGCGGAGGTTCCGGGATAAGCCCCCGACGTTCATAATAACGAACTGTTTCAACGTTTACCCGTGCCTTTTTTGCTAACTGACCTATAGTTAATCCTTTCATTTTTTCACCTCCTTTTTATAATAAGCCCTGTACTTAAGTACAGAGTCAAGAGTTTTTTTGATTTTTTTTGCAATTTTAGGCTTTTGTCTGAAATTGCTGGTTGATGGCAAAAATAGCTTGACAATATTTTTAGATTTTGGTATTATTTAGATTTATTAGATTATTCATATATTCGAATAGACGATTTTCGAGCCCTGATACAAGATATACAACCTAAATTACAAATAGAAACAGAAACTCTATAGTCCATCTATTAATGGATGGATTCTAACTAACAATAAGGGATTATCAGATAATCCCAAGGGAGGTGCTATCGTAAATGGCTGAGAATATTACACAGAAAATTTTAAGAGAGCATTTAGTATCCGGTGAGATGGCAGCAGGAAAGGAGATTGCTATACGTATAGATCAAACACTCACCCAGGATGCTACAGGGACAATGGCGTATCTCCAGTTCGAGGCCATGGGAGTAAAGAGGGTAAAGACCATGGCAGTAAGCTATGTAGATCATAATACCTTGCAGCAGGACTTTAAAAATCCTGATGATCATGCCTATCTGAGATCAATTGCTGCTAAGTACGGCATCTATTTTTCACGCCCGGGTAATGGGATCTGTCACCAGATTCATCTGGAAAGGTTCGGCATACCCGGTCAGACACTGCTGGGGTCCGACAGTCATACCCCTACTCAAGGGGGGCTAAGTATGATTGCGATGGGGGCCGGTGGACTGGATGTGGCCTTTGCTATGGCAGGGAAACCTTTTAAGCTCAATATGCCCAAGGTAGTAAATGTGGTTCTTACCGGCAAATTACCTGATTGGGTATCTGCAAAGGATGTTATTTTAGAACTCCTTAGAAGGGTAGGGGTAAAAGGTGGTGTTGGAAAGGTTTTTGAATATTCCGGTCCCGGAATAGAGACCTTATCTGTTCCGGAAAGGGCGGTTATTACCAATATGGGAGCTGAAACCGGCGCCACTACATCAATTTTTCCTTCTGATGAAATCACACATGCCTTTTTAAAGATTGAACAGAGGGAGGATGCCTGCAGACCATTGGTTGCAGATCCGGATGCACGGTATGATGAAACTATAGAGATTGATCTGAGTTCCCTTGTGCCTATGGTTGCCTTACCTGACAGTCCTGGAAATGTCTTTCCGGTAACCGGGAAGACGGCTACAGTAACAAGAGGGAAAGGTAAGAAGAGCTGGGATGCAGCATTGGATATCTATAACCGGCCGATAACCCAGGTAAATATCGGGAGTTGTACTAATTCTTCATACAGGGATCTTATGATAGTAGCCACCATTCTTAAGGGAAGAACAGTCCATCCGGATGTCAGTCTGGCCATCTCTCCAGGATCCAAACAGGTTATGACCGGGTTAGCTAAAAATGGTGCCTTAACAGATCTGATCGCTGCTGGTGCAAGAATCCTTGAATCGGCCTGCGGACCCTGTATCGGAAAAGGGAATGCCCCCTCTACCAAAGGGGTCTCTCTGCGTACATTCAATCGCAACTTCCCCGGCCGGTCAGGCACCAAAGATGCAGATGTATATCTGGTCAGCCCTGAGATAGCCGCCTTTGCTGCTATTACCGGCAAGATTGTAAATTCTGTCGAGGCAGCTAAAGAACTTAATATAGCCTACCCTGAGATATCTCTTCCTGCATCTCTTTCTGTGGATGATAATATGATTGTCCCACCTCTTCCTGAAGCTGAGGTAGAAAAGGTGGAGATTGTAAGGGGGCCAAATATTGCTCCTTTACCCAAGAATAGCCAGTTACCCGATCGTCTTGTTGGTAAGGTCCTTCTGAAACTGGGAGACAATATCTCTACTGACGATATTCAACCAGCCGGAAAGTGGCTTGATTTTAGATCGAATGTACCTGAATATTCAAAGGCGACATTCAGCCCTATTGAAGAGAAATTTCATGAGAAGGCTGCTGCGCTTCGGGATTCAGGAGCACATGGATTTATTATAGGAGGTTCGAATTATGGTCAGGGCAGTTCCAGGGAACATGCCGGACTTTGCCCTATGTTTCTTGGAATAAAGGCGGTGATTGTAAAATCCTTTGCCAGAATTCACCTGGCAAACCTCATAAATTTTGGAATTGTGCCTCTGATTTTTGCCAATGAAGAGGATTATGAACGCGTTAATCAGGATGATAAGGTCTCTTTGGATATATCCGGTATAGAAGCAGATACCCTTACACTGTATAATGAAACCCGGAAGCTGGATATCCCTATAAAACCAGCCTTTGGTTCCACAGATATATCTACATTAAAGGCAGGTGGTGCATTGAATCTGATTTGATGCAGAGATGAACAAACTAACCCCCTCCCGCCAGGGGAGGGGGGATTTTAGAGGGAATTTGATAGTTTCTTTTTCCTTGATTGGTGTGTCCTTTTCTTGTCCCCTCCCCCTTGAGGGGGGAGGGCTAGGGTGGGGGTGAACTATTACCAAAAATTAAATATAAAAAATCAAAATGACAGATTAAAAGTCAAAAATGAATAGAGAAACGAATACTCATCTCAACAGGCAAGGGATAATTTTTGCATTTTTATTTTTTATATTTAATTTACTTTTTAGTCGCTCAACCCTCCTGCACTGCAATATTTGATAATTTTACCCCTTTTATAGCCATCTCAGGGGCATAAACAACCTCATCAGCGGCCCAGATAAGAGTGGGTCTCTTGTCTCTGGTAATGCCTGTAATATTCATCAGCAGGTTATTGATGTTATCGTTTATACGGATGGTATTCGGTTGAATAGGAGTAGATAACTTCCCATTTTTGATGAGATAAGAATCTCCAATTATAGTAGATGTGAAATCGCCGGGCCCGAGGCCGTTCATCGGATATGTATACCATATCCTCCCAATGTATATTCCGTTCCCCACCTTTTGTAAGAGATCCTCTGTTGTAAATTCATCTGTGGTATCAACTATGACGTTTGTTGGGGAGATGCTGACCCTCCTGCTGTAGCTCCTCCCGCCCCCTGTCTCAAATCTGAATCCATTCCTGGGCGCAAATGCCTCTTTATAGTCATTGGGATCAACACCCAGTTTCCTCTTTGCCTCCTCATCGGCTAATATTTTAAGAGAATAGTAGTGATCTGTCAGAAACCCGACAACCATCCCCTTTTCTATAAGGTCTGTCCTCCCGGTAGGGAGCCCTTCACACGTTATGCTTTTACTCCCTGATGCCCCTGGCAGGGCACCGCTATCGAATATAGTAAGGTTTTCAGCAGCAACCTTTTTCCTCATCCTGCCGAGAAAGGCCGAACTATAGGCATCTATCATACTGAGGTTGAGGGAAGGTATTATGATATTATTCATGAGGTCTGTTACAGGCTGGCTCCCAAGAATAACATTATACTCACTATCATCTATCCTCTGTCCTCCTCTGGTTGCAAGGGCATTACGTGCAGATTCGGCACCTGCATCCTCAGGACAAAAATTATCCATACATATTCCGGTTGTCCAGCCACTCCCTTTGGTATTCTCTCCTTCGATCATAGATGTTACAGAGACCATAATCAATGAGGATTCATCATATGCATCTATGCCGGTAGTACTCGCTACAGCTATCCTCTCCTGGATGAGAGTGAGATCACCCCCGATTATAATCTTCTCTGATACCCCTGTATCATTAAATACACCTATTGCCCCTTCTAATACCCTCCATCCAAGAGTAACCAACTCCTCATCCTTTATATCCATCAATCTCTGATCATGATACTCCCTTAAAAGGGGCTTCTCAGTTGATGGGTGAGGCAGAGACCTAAAGGCCGGATCATATACCATATTCCTTCTCGCCTTATCCAGCGCCTTCCTGATCCCATTCAGGGAGAGATCTCCGGGTTCACTCCCGAAACCTGTCTTTATGCCATCAGTTGTCTTAAAAATGGCCTGTACCCCTACTCCATAGGATTCGGTCGATTTTGGTTCTTCTACACCGTTACAGGGTATATGGGAGGTATAGTTGAGTCGGGTCAGGAGATTTGCATTGCTTGAGGCGACTATCTCTGCACCCAGGATATCCCCTGCACCCTTTATAAACCCCAGACCTTGTCTGACACCTTTTCTTAATTCATCTATAGAAACCATAGAATTTTACTCCCCTGTCAACCTCGCCCTGCTCCGCATGGTCGGAGCGCCATTACCCAGCCTCTTTGTCTGCATGGGCTGTCCCTTGCCGCAGTTGGGTATTGGGTACATTTTAAAGTCATTCCCAACAGCATCTACATTCATCAGATAGTCCTTACTATCTGATGTCATACCGCCATTTCTAAACAACTGGCCAAGCTCTCCATTCCTGATCCTGTAGACCTTGACCGCTGATATCCTGAAATTTTCCCTTGATTCAGATATCGAAGGCGTACGATGGCCTTTCAGATAATATCCGTCATCCACCTCTGATATTATATCTGAGGTATCTGTATCTCCGGCAGCAAATACAGTATTGGACATCCTTATCAAAGGGACAAATGAGGCATCTGTTGCCTTGAAGGAGCCATTCGGCTCCACACCCAGTATAGCAGCGGTCTGTCTGCTATTCATAAACTCTTTAAAGATACCCTTATCTATGTGGGTAACCCTTCTGGCCGGTGTGCCCTCATCATCATACTTATAATGACCATAGCCGGGGAGAGATGGATCAGAATAGGCTGTGACAAGATCGGATGCGATCTGTTTCCCTATATGGTGATTATCAAGCCCGCTTAAGAGCCATGACCTCCCTGCATATGCGGTCTCATATTTCAGTCCCCTGTCAAGCTCCATTGGATGCCCTATGATCTCATGCGCTATTAAGGCATTATAATGCGGGTCTGTTACAATAACCACCTCTTTATCTGTCGATTTCAATAGCTCTGCCTTGATCAGATCCAGGGCATCCCCGGTCAGATCGAGTGAAAAATCACGAAGGGTCTTTTCATAGGCATTTATCCCTTTTGTAATTACCTCCCATCCCCTCTGATCCCCGATATAATCGTATAGTTCCTGGGATCCTTCCTCATTCTGAGCAACTACATAGAGTAACCCTTGTGTAAGGGCATATGACTGGTCAATATCTGTTCCTTCTGAACTAAGAAATAATTCCCTTATCATCATGGTAGAGGCCATCACCTGATTAAATCTTACATCCCTGTCATAGGAGCTGATCTCCTTTGATATCTCCTTTGTGATCTCAATGATATCCTTTAAAGGTACCTCCCTTGGATCGAGATCAAACACTGCTGATACCTTATCCTGATGTACCTCTATCGGTGCAAGTGTTGTATCACACAGGGATTCACCGAGTCGGCCCATGGTTTCCTTTGCCCTGAGTTTACCCGCTGCATTACTGTATGCCCTCCTGTACGCATGATCTATCCCTTCCCTTACTATCTTCTCAATCCTTCCAGTATCGGACATCCCTATTACCTGACCAAAATATCCTGGCGCCCTGATCCCCTTACCGGCTATTACCCTCACACCAAAGGAGAGATTAGTATCCTCATAACACTCCCTGGAGTCACCATTCTCTGCTACAGCACCTTGTCCCTCATCTATCTCGAGCCTGAGGTCGGTATAATAACACCCTTTTAATCCTCTTGTATACTCTGTAACAAGATTGCTGATCCTTGTCTTTATATCATCCATCAGATCTGTTGTGATTCTATCTGCCATAAGACTTCTCTCCCCCCAAAATATAGATTATATTATAGAAGGTAATATTAATGTTTGTAAAGATAATTTTGGCGGATAAGAACAGATTCTTGTCTAACTCCTATTTTTCTACAGGGGAAATAAAAAACTTGATAAATCGTAGTTTATAAGCTACAATATAAATATGGAAGAAAATTTCATTCGAATAGAAATGTACGTCACTGAAGAAGGCAAGGTTCCTTTTTCGAAATGGCTGCATTCTTTAAAAGATAGAAAGGCTCGAGCTAAAGTACGGGTTTGTTTAGATCGTGTCAGACTCGGCAATATGGGAAAATATAAATCGATAGGAAAAGGTGTTAGCGAAATAAAAATAAATTATGGGTCAGGATATCGTATTTATTTTGGAGAGGCTGGGAAAAAGGTAATTATGCTTTTATTAGGAGGAGATAAAAAGAAACAGCAAACCGATATTAAAAAAGCTCAAGAATATTGGGCTGATTATAAAATGAGGACAAAAGGATGAAAGCAAGTAAAAGCTATCAAAAAGACTTAATAAAATCCTTAAAAGATCCACGAGAAGCGATGGAATATATTAATGTAGCTTTGGAAGAAGATATGCCGGAAGTATTTTTAATGGCACTTCGTAATGTGGCAGAAGCTTATGGATTCACGAAATTAGCGAGAAAGACACATCTTAATAGGGAAAATTTATATAGGATGTTATCAGAGGAAGGAAATCCGGAGTTTAACAGTCTTTACAACCTGTTAGATAGTTTGGGATTACGCCTTCATGTGGAATTAAAAGAAAAGATAGCTTAATAAAAGAAGGATTATGGCCAATTAAAAGAATATGAACGGTAGGGATATAAAAGAGATATGTATTGGAAACTGGAAAGCAGAGGCACTGTTCACTGCGAACCGTATGAGGATCTTTGACTACCTTGACTCCGGTCTTAAATCTGCGGAAGATATTGCAGGGAAGCTCGATGTAGATGCCGGATTTCTTAAGAGGCTCTTAAACGTCCTTGTAAGTCTTGGATTATTGTGTAAAGAAGATGATCATTTCCGAAATTCTGAGATTGCAGATACCTTTCTTGTCAAAGGAAAAGAGACCTATATGGGTGATCTGGTTGCACATTTTGATTCGATGAAGGGGAAATGGGCAAGGCTTGAGGAGTGTATAAAGAAAGGGGAATCTCTTATATCTGATATACCGGAAGATCAACGGGCCGGGAAGTTAAAGGATTTTATGCTGGCCATGAGGGATAATTCAACCCTCTCAATCCCTACTATCCTGAATGTCCTTGATCTCTCTGAATGTGAAAATCTTCTGGATCTGGCATGTGGTCCCGGAAGCTATTCTGTGGCGTTTGCCGGAAGATATGAGACCTTGAAGATTACACTCTTTGATATCCCGGAGGTGATAGAGATTGCAAAGCAATCCTTTGATGATGGCTTGAGAAAGAGGATAGGGTTTATAGGTGGTGATATCACCAAGGATGAATTAGGCGATTCTCTATATGATGTGGTATTTGTATCCAATCTCATTCATATGTATGACCCCTGGGTTATACGCAAGATATTTAAAAAGGTTGCGAGGGCATTGAGAAGGGATGGAAGGATTATCATCCATGAGTTCATATTGAACAAGGAGAAAATATTGCCCCTTTATGGTGTGCTTTTTAACCTCAATATGATGCTCGGGACGGTTGGAGGGGATAGTTACAGTTTTGATGAAATTGAGGGGTGGTTGATCGAAAGCGGTTTTAATAAGATCTCAAAGATAGATCTTCAAGGTCTCTCATCTGCATTGGTGGTAGGCAGATTAAAAACCATTTAGGGCTTGCACAAAGTCAGATACCTCCAGCAAAGCTGGAGGCTTGAATATGTGAACCGCTCAAAGCGGATTAAAAACCATGAGCCACCTAAAGGTGGCCGCT
>QIDP01000175.1 GCA_003229375.1 Nitrospirota bacterium | reverse complement strand
ATATTGACAGGCCTGGGATACAGTGAAGACAAGCTTGATCCTGCCCTTTTAAAGGAGATAAACACAATACATACAAAGAGCTATGAGGCCTTTGTACATTATTCACAAGGGCTTGATTATACGGATGAAGAGCTTTATGGGGCAGCGGCAAAGGAATATCAGAAGGCACTCGAATACGATCCTGACTTTGGACTTGCAAAGAAGGCACTCAAGGCAACCCCCCTTCTTCTTATTGGAACAGGCGCCATTATAGCCAGTGTTGAATCATCAATAACTACCTATGCTGCGGCAGGAGGAGGAGCCGGTATTACCGGTGGAGTGATTGGCAAAGGGACAATCGCTGTTATAGTAGCAGGTGCGGCCGCCATAGGGGGCGGGATGGCCGCTATGGTAAGTGGCGGCGGTAATGGCGGCGACGATTCATCATCCAATGTTACAATTGATTATCAGACAAATATCATAATATTAAATCCAGAGGCGGATCAGCAGGTACAATTAACCGCCTCAGGTGGCACCCCGCCATATCAATGGACATCAAGCAATATAAGTGTTGGAGAGGTACAGCCAAACCCGGTTAATACGGCTGAGGCCCTCTTTGTAAGGGGTCCAAACAATATTGCAGGAGTTACTGCTATAACAGTAACTGATAATACCGGAAATAGCGCATCATTTGATATGACAGTTGCCAATACAACCATTAACATAACTCCACCATAGGAGTTTAGGCGGTGTGGGAGGGGGCATTAGAAAGAATGAGCGCTCTGGTAAAGTATAAGAAATACTGGGACAAAAAAACAGCCGAGGAAGATATTGCAAAAGAAAAAACCCGCATAAAGGCGATCAGAGAAGCAAAATGCTTAAAAGACATCCTCGTAAAAGAATTCTCTGTTAAAAAGGTGGTCTTATTTGGTTCTGTTTTGGAGGCAGGAGGATTTAAAGAGGGTTCTGACATAGATATTGCTGTTGATGGGTTACCAAAAAAGTTATATTTCAGGGCGCTTGCACGGCTTATGATGGAAAGCGCTTTTGAAGTAGATCTAAAACCTATCGAGGATGTTAGCGAACTGTTAAGAGAGAGGATAAAAAAAGGGAAGGTTATATATGAGAAAACAGAGAATTCCAGATCTAATCTCAGAGATTAAGGATGAACTTAGTCTTATAGAACTGTTGGTTACTGATATTGAAAAGGTAAATCAGGAAAAGCCAAGGTCTTTGAGAAAAAGAAGGGTCTACGAAGAAAGTCTTGCCCTGAAAATACATAATTTCTATACAGGTTGTGAAAGGATATTTCAAAAAATTGCGGATGATATTAATGGTGGCACTCCAATGTCACCGGACTGGCATAAAAGGCTCTTACGGAGTATGTCCCTTGAAATAGAAAATATAAGACCACCTGTAATATCAAAAGCAACAGCCAAATCACTTGAGGACTATCTTGCATTCAGGCATGTTGTAAGAAATATCTATGGCTTTGAGATAGACAGTGAGAGGCTGCAAGCCCTGATAGAGAAGATATACGGAGTACACAAAAGATTTAAGAAAGAAGTAGAAAAGTTTATTGGGTTTCTAAGAAAGATGGCGGAATAAGGATTTATAGTTCAGCCCTGTTTTTGAGGCTTTTGATGAATGGAGTGACAGTGAACAGACATAAGATTAAAAGACATTTATGCTATATAATGCTATCCCTTTTCTTTTCTTCAATAATATCATGCAGTAGCGGCGAAAGAGACGGAGAAGCACCATCTGCTGATGCCACGGTACAGGAAATTGGTATTGAGATGAAGAGTGCCGGCATATCGGGCGCCTCAAATTATACTGAAATATATCTAAAGATCTCAGGACCCGATATAGAACCTGCTATAGAAAGCACAACAGAGGATACTGCCTCACCAATACAATTTTCCATATATGTCCCACCGGGCGAAAAGAGGATGTTTCTGGCACAGGCAAGGGATTCATCGAAAAATGTAATCTTTGAGGGGTCTCTAATTAAGGATATTGAACCGGATATGCCAATAACTATTAACATATTTATTTCTCCGGGAGATTATTCCATATCAGGCCGGATACTGCTTTCCTCCGGTGTCGGACTTGTCGGGGCAAAGGTCACACTCTCAGGTAGCGGTCAAAACATTCCTGGTCCGGTCCACACAGATTGTTCTGGTTCTGGTACCTATACTTTCAGTGGATTATACAATGGTGATTACACTGTTACATCATCTATGGCAGGATTCAAGTTTGATCGAGATAGTATCAATGTAACGGTTAAGGATGGGGATGTTACAGGGCAGGGTTTTAAGTCAGTGGTTAGTAAGATTATTTATGTGGATAGTAATAGCGATTGTACATCTAATTGTGATGGCTCTATTGAGAGCCCTTATAATACAATACAAGGTGCTATAGATAGCGCACCTCCCGCAGGTGATACCGTTATCCGTGTCGCAGGGGGGGGTGAGAGTGGCTGGTATAATGAAAGTATTACTATAAGGTCATATATAACACTGGAAGGGGGATATGGTCCGGATTTCAAAGATAGAGATATAACTAATAAATATATAACTACAATAGATGGGTACAATTTAACTAAAGGCATGGTTATCTTTAACAATATCCACAGTGCCATGATAGATGGTTTTACAATTATTTATGGTAACAGTGAATCTGAAGGAGGAGGAATTGCTATAATAAATTCCTCCTGTTCTATTGCTGTAACCCACAACACAATTACATCTAATTGGGCAGACAGTAATGGCGGTGGGATATATCTTGCTTCCTCCAGTTCGGTAGTAATAGAAAATAACTTTATTACAAATAATGGGTCATCAACCCTAGGTGGTGGAATTTATATCATCGACTCTCCATCTAATATTACCAATAATACTATATCAAACAACCTTTCTTACGGTGATGATGGATGCGCAAACGGATCCGGTGTCTATGTGAAATCAGGTACTATTGACATAAAAAATTCTATTATATGGGGTAATTGTTTTGAATACGAGAATACCGATTTATATGTAGAAACGCTGAGTGCAGTAACAGTTACCTATTCTGATATTGGTTTGACAAATATTGGAATAGAGGCTCTTCCTAATAGCAACAATATTAATAATGAAAATCCATTGTTTGTCAATACTGCCTATAGAGATTACCACATAACACAAGATTCCCCCTGCAAAGATAAAGGAACCCCTGATGGTGCACCTAAATATGATATTGATGGAGAACAGAGACCATACGGGGAAGGATTTGACATAGGGGCAGATGAATTTTATCCACAACCATAGGGTTAAGGGTTCGCAGAATTGACATTAGGTTAAAATATGTATATCTGAAACTTGCGCGGTTGGTAATATTAGTAAAAACATGCGACCTGTGCGGTTAGATATAGCATTATAAATTAATACTATATAGCCCTTCCAGGGCTCTAAATTCATAGATAGGACAGTCTGTATGGTGGACAAGGAAACAACCTCGAAACCATGAAAAATCATATCAGAGGCATCCTGTATATCCTGCTAATCCTGTCTGTATTTTCTTCTGATACCTTTGCCCTGGATGCAGATATTAGCAGTCATCTCATAATATCTCTCAATGATGCTGTTCAGCTCGCCCTGAAGAATAACAGCGATCTTAAAGATGCCGAGGACTCTCTTTCCGGTTCCATGTTTGATCTTGATATAGCAAAATCTGAATTCAGCACCAGATTCAATCAATCTCTTTCAACAGATTATGTCTTCGGAACCCGGACAGGCAGAAGGTTTGATCTGTCATTCAGCAAGAAATTAAGGACAGGGACAGTGGTGGAGGTAAATACAGGGACGACCAATCTTGATACCTCACATCTGTCTGAGGTAAGGACACGTATCAGACAGCCTTTGCTGAGGGGATTCGGGTTGTTTGCAACCTCTGCCAGTATAATGGATGCAGAGAGGAGAATACTCAAGAGAAAGAATCTGATAGGAATAGCAAGAGAACAACTGATTCTAAATGTCACCTTGAATTACTACAAGATAGTAAGGAAAAAGAAGATCATCGATGTCCATCAAAGGTCCTTACTCAGGGCAAAAAAACTCCTTGAGGCAGGAAGGGCCAAGCTTGAGGCAGGAATGGTATCCAGGATGGATCTCCTCAGGGCCGAAATCAGGTTGTCTGAGACAGAGATGGCGCTTGCCGATTCAAAGGATGCCCGTGAGGATTCAAAGGACAGCCTTAAGATACTTTTGGGGCTGCCGATGGATACCAGGATAGAGGTAGATTCAAAGATAGACTATAAACCGGTCGATGCGGATATTTCTAAATATGTAGACCTTGCATTAAAAAACAGACCCGAGCTCAGAGAGGCAGAGGCAGAGATTAATGATGCAAAGAGAAGGGTAAAGATCGCAAGGTGGAACCTCCTCCCTTCTGTAGACCTGTCACTTAATTATTCCAGATACGGCACCGGCAACAATTTTGAAGATAGTATTGATCTGAATGACGAGAGATATGGCATTGGTCTGATAAGTTCGCTCACCCTGGACAGGGCATCTGAGAAGGCGTCACATCAGAGGGCATTAATAGATCTCAGAAAAAGGGAACGGGATCACCGGCTTATTAAAGAGAATATCATTCGGGAGGTTAGGCATAGTATAAGGAATCTCTCCCGTAATCTGGAGAATATCGAGATTCAAAAAAGAAATGTGGAGCAGGCAGAGAAGATTCTGGAGCTTGCAATGATGAGATACAGGAAGGGCCTGTCGGATAATCTGTCTGTAATCGAGGCAGAAGAGAATCTGATAAAAACTAAGAGTAATTATATAACAGCTATGACAGATTATATTGTATCCCGGGCAGGGCTAAAAAAGGTAGCAGGGATATTGGAATAAGATAATGGAATGGATAAAGAGACATAAAATATCGTCTGTTTTGGCATTTGTATTGCTGATAGTGCTCATTGCATGGAATCTCAACAGAAAGGCACATGTCATCAACCCTGCTACCCTTGTCTTTGCTGATGTCAAAAAGGGGGATCTGACAATCAAGATCGTAGAAAGCGGTACCCTGAGATCTCTCAATTCTGTTATTCTTGGCTCGGAGATCAGGGGTAATCAGGCAAAGATTGTAAAGCTGATACCTGAAGGAACATACGTTGAAAAAGGGGATCTCCTTGTTCAATTCGATGAGACCCCTTTTGAGGATGATATTGTAATGCTAAAGACAGAGATCAAGGAGGCAAAGGCTATGCTTGAGCAGACTAAAAAGGATCTTAAGCTGCAGATTGCCAAGAATGAGGATGAGATTAAGACCGCTGAACACCAGGTATTGTTATTAGGGCTTGAGTTAAGAGATGTCCTTGAGGGTGTGGGTGTGGTAGAGGAGAAGGAGTTAAAGGTAAAGGTTGAAGAGGCAGAGAGGGTGGTTGCTCAGGCAGAAAATGAGTACAACGACTTCAAGGAGATGTATGATAAAGGGTTTATCAACAGGGATGAACTGGATAAGGCAAGGTTGAATCTGCTCCGGGCAAGCTCGGAGCTTTCGATTGCAAGGCTAAGGTTTAAGACACACAGGGATTATACAAATCCTGCCAATATCGAGAAGGCAAAGGCAGAGCTTAATAAGGCCGGGGATGAACTGGCACAATTAAAACAGACTACTTATTACCAGATAGCACGCCAGGACTCGATAGTAAAGAGGGCAGAGGTAAGGCTTGAATCTGCAATCGAGAGGTTGAAGCTTACAGAGGATCAACTCGGTAAGACAAAGATATACGCGCCTATATCAGGTTTTGTCGTCTACAAGGAGATTGCTATTGGAGGAGAGAGAAGAAAGGCACAGATAGGTGATTCTGTCTGGAGTCATCAGGGGTTTATTTTAATGCCCGACCTCTCTAAGATGATAGTGGATACCCGTATCCGGGAGATAGATATACATAGGGTAAAGCCGGCCCAAAGTGTAAGGATATGGATAGACGCCTATCCGGACCTGAGGCTAAAAGGACAGGTTGACCTGATAGGTACACTGGCCTCGCAGGATGACAATTCTATCGGGAAGTATTTTCATCTCCGGATAGCGCTGGATGATAATGATTACAGGTTAAGGCCGGGGATGACTGCCAGGGTAGAGATACTGGTGGACAGGCTGAAGCATGTGCTTTATATCCCGGTTGGGGCGGTATTTGAGAAGGAAGGGAAGACCATCTGCCGGGTTAAAGGAAAGGATGGCCCTGAACAGAGGGAGATACAGGCAGGAAAGAGTAACGAGGACTATGTGGAGGTTAAGGAAGGGCTCGCTGAGGGTGAGAAGGTATATCTTACCCGGTCAGAAGTAGCGCCTTAAGTGATCTTAGGGATCGGTCAAAAATAACTGTGAACGGTTACAAATAACTTTAGCTCACTTTAGTTCACTTAAATCATGCTAATTCGTCTCTCCAATCTGTGTAAGGTGTACAATACAGGGGGTGTTGAGGTACATGCACTGAGGGATATAGATCTCGGGATAGACAGAGGCGAGTTTGTTGCCATATGCGGTCCCTCGGGTTCCGGGAAATCGACATTGATGCATATCCTTGGCTGCCTTGACAGACCAACATCAGGAAGCTATTTCCTCGATGATACCCCTATATCCGGGTATAACGACAAGGAACTATCAAAAATAAGAAACAGGAATATAGGGTTTGTATTTCAGTCATTTAACCTTATCCAGCAACTCACTGTAAGGGAGAATGTAGGGTTGCCCCTGCTTTATAACCGTGTACCAGTGGATGAGATACAGAAGAAGGTAATAGATATCCTCGGGGATGTTGAACTGGAGAAGAGGATGTTACACCGGCCAGCAGAACTCTCAGGAGGCGAGCAGCAGCGCACCGCCATAGCCAGGGCAATTATAAACGATCCCTCTATACTTCTGGCAGATGAACCGACAGGCAATCTTGACACCAGGATTGGTCAGGAGATAATGAGTATCTTCAGCAGATTACATAAAGATGGAAAAACGATTGTAGTAGTTACCCATAATGATGCAGTTGCCTCTTACGCTGAAAGACAAATAAATCTTATGGACGGGATGATAGGATTATAATCTTTTGTAACCGTTCACAGTTATCAGTTTACAGTTTTTTCAATTTCCTTTTATTTACTTTCTGTTTTCATTAACTGTAAACCGCGAACTGTGAACGGTTACGAATATAGAATAGTTGGTGTAGTGGTAGAGAAAAAGAAAAGGTACAGATAATCTCAAAAAAAGGGAGGTAAGTCTGTTATTCCTCTTCACTGTTAAATTCCATAAAAAATAGTTTATAAACAGCAATTTATAGTGTATAATTTGAACCATAGAATTTTGATTTTCCTATTTATTGCTCGGGAGAAGAATCTGTGTTAAGTGATAAAGAACTCCAAGATCTTATGGCCGATCTTGAATCTGACAGGGTGGAACGAAAGGCATCAATTAATGAAAAGGATAAGATTCGTCAGGCTATATGTGCCTTTGCCAATGATCTGCCTGGTCACCGTTTGCCAGGGGTGGTATTTGTTGGAGTTTATGATGATGGTACTTGTGCAAATCTTTCTATTACAGACAAGCTGTTGCTGACACTTTCTGACATACGTTCAGATGGAAACATCCTCCCTTTTCCAACGATGACCGTTCAAAAAAAAAATTTGAATAAATGCGAAGTTGCTGTTGTAGAGGTATTTCCGTCCTACAACCCACCGGTCCGTTACAAAGGCAGGGTTTGGATACGAGTCGGACCGCGCCGAGCGCAGGCAACAATGGAGGAGGAACGTAGACTATCAGAGAAGAGACGGGCTGGCGACCTTCCATTTGATCAACATCCAGTCCTTGGCGCAACAATGGAAGAATTGGATTTAGATTTCTTTCGTCGCTCCTACCTTCCATTCGCTGTAGCGCCGGATGTGCTTATCGACAACCGTAGGTCGCTGGATCAACAGTTTGCATCTCTGCGATTTGTTACAAAGGATGGGATACCCAATGTCTCCTCTATCATTGTGTTTGGCAAAGATCCAGCGCGCTGGATTCCAGGAGCCTATATTCAGTTTTTGCGCATTGATGGTAAGGATATCACTGACCCAATATGCCATCATAAGGAAATTACCGGACATTTACATGACCAGTTGCATCAATTGGATGAAATTATTAGTGCTAATATTTCGGTTGCCAGTGATGTACGAAGCAGATCCACTGAAATCAAACAACCTGATTATCCTATTGTTACGTTGCAGCAAATCAGTCGTAATGCGGTATTGCACCGCACCTATGAATCCACTAATGCTTCTGCGCGAATTTATTGGTTTTCCGACCGGATCGAAATTTACAATCCCGGCGGGCTGTATGGAAATGTAAACCAACAAAATTTTGGTAAAGGTGTGACTGATTACCGCAATCCATTACTTGCCGAAGCAATGAAAGTACTTGGTTTCGTACAGCGTTTTGGCATGGGCATTCCATTGGCATATAATGAACTACAGAAGAATGGTAATCCTGAGCCAGAATTCAAGTTTGAGCCGACTGGGGTGTTGGTTACGCTTCGGAGGCGTCAATGAAGACTATCGCTTTTTTTAATAACAAAGGTGGTGTTGGTAAAACCTCGCTGGTATATCACCTCGCCTGGATGTATGCCGATCTTGGCATAAAAGTGGTAGCAGCAGATCTCGATCCACAAGCAAATCTTACTTCTATGTTCCTTGATGAGGATCGTCTTGAAGAGCTCTGGCCTGACAATGAACATCCAGAAAGTATCTTGGGAATCATTAAACCTATTTTGAAAGGAACCGGAGATATCGCGAAACCTCATGTTGAGAACATTGAGGATAATATCGGTTTGATAGTCGGAGATCTCGGACTCTCCATATTTGAGGACAAGCTTTCAGAAGCGTGGCCTCGTTGTCACGACGGAGATGAGTCTGCGTTTCGAATTATTTCCGCCTTTTTCCGTATGTTGGTAGAGGCTGCAAAGATAAGACAGGCAGACCTGGCTCTCATTGACGTGGGGCCTAACCTGGGTGCTATCAACCGTGCTGCAATTATTGCTTCACAATATGTGGCTATTCCGCTTGCACCTGATCTCTTTTCACTGCAAGGTCTAAAAAATTTGGGACCAACCCTTAGACGATGGCGAACACAATGGAAAGAGCGATTGAAAAAAAATCCAGACCAAGATCTGATTCTACCTGAAGGCAGCATGACACCCGCAGGTTATGTGATTATGCAGCATGCTATGCGTATGGATCGGCCTGTCATAGCTTACGAACGCTGGATGTCCCGTATTCCGGACGTTTATAATAAGTCAGTGCGGGGAAAGGATGAAAAAGAAGTCCCCCCTGTCAAGAAAGATCCTCATTGCATGTTTATGCTCAAGCATTACCGAAGCTTGATGCCCATGGCCATGGAGGCTCGCAAGCCCATCTTCTCTTTACAACCTGCGGACGGTGCCATCGGCGCACACGCGAAGGCAGTCTTGGATTGTTATCAGGATTTTAAGACATTGGCCATTGAGATAGCCGATCGCTGTAAGATTGCCTTGCCATCATAGGTGAGATAGAGTGGCGTTTACCTTCTTTTACCATTCCGCTAACAGCCCTACACCACCCTATGGGTCGTAGACAGATTACACAGAGTTAAAAAATAAAAGAATAAAGACTTTGTTTTTAAACTTAAATTTGGGTGCGTTTGGAAGTGTGTACGATAAAAACCCCACTTTTATATAATCTGGACTCTTCCTTAGTTAGAACTTATTTTGAGGTAATCCCTTCCCCATATAGCAAACGCTATTGTTCCTGCCAGTCCAAAGAAAAAAGCAACCAGGAAATTAGCGGATGGGCTGATCAGCCACAGGAAAGCACCGCTAAAGGCTGCTATAGAGACAAACATATCACGGATTAAATAATAATCATGAGTAAACCCCCAGCTCTGCTGGGGGACTCCCAGAGTTTGACATTTACGGGAATAAATGAAAGCCTCCATACTGTGAA
>QIDP01000077.1 GCA_003229375.1 Nitrospirota bacterium | reverse complement strand
TGTTTACAACAATAACTACTATTATAGGGGGTTTTCATGCATAAGTCAATGTTTTTATTGACTTTTTATCTAATAATTTAAACAGGCTTTTCAAAGGAATTAATAGAAAAAAAAGTAAGTTCTGTGAAGAAAATAAAATAGAAGTGCTTCTTCTATTTGGTTCTTGTGCTTCAGAGACCATTCATTCTAAAAGTGATCTTGATATAGCCATTCAGTTTAGAAAAGGTAGAGATATTTCAAAACTCGATTTGATTTATAAACTTGACGACCTATTTAATGGTAAGAATATTGACCTCGTAATACTTACACCTGACACAGACCCGCTTCTTCTGTATGAGATATTCTTTAAAGGTCAGTTGCTCTACGAAAGCAGAAGGGGTTTATTTGATAAGGGTAGACTGAAGGCGTGGAAGATTTTTATTGATACAGAAAAACTTAGAGCGAAACGTAAGGAGTATTTAAGGAAGTTTGTAAAGGAGATGAAGAATGTCGCCTGAGATAGTGATTAAGAAACTTTCAGTAATGACTCAGTATTTAAAAGACCTGCTTCCTTATAAAGATGTAAGCTATGATGAATTTATGCAAAATATAAATCTGCCTTTTTAAGAGCAGGGGAGATTGGTATTATAGACAAAAAACTGGGTAACAATCTTGCAAAAGGCGCGGGTCTTAGAAATATCCTTGTGCATGAATATGAGGAGATTGATTACCAATTACTCCATAAAAGCATTTCAATAGTAATAAGGGATTTTACCTCTTTTATTGATGAACTTTCAAAATAGCAATCTTAATTTAGATTTATTGTATAGGAATTTCCATTTTTTCTACAGGGAGACGATATGATTATTGGGTTAACAGGGGAGAATTGTTCAGGGAAAGGGACTATTGCTGAGTATTTGAAGAAGAAAGGCTTTTATTGTTATTCTCTATCAGATGTCATCCGTGAGGAGTTAGAAGAAGAGGGGAATGAGGTTACAAGAGAGTCCATGATCAAAAAAGGTAATGAACTGCGTCAAAAATATGGTCCTTCTATACTTGCAAAAAGGATCCTCTTTAAGCTAGAGAGTGATAAAAACTATATCATTGACTCCATCAGGAATCCGGCAGAGGTAGAGGAACTGAGAAGTAGGGAAGATTTCATCCTGATCCATATCTATTCATCAAAGGAGAAGAGGTTTGAGCGGATGAAATTGAGAAATCGAGAGGGGGATCCAAAGACATTCGATGCCTTCATGAAGATAGAGGAGGCAGAGGCAATAAATGCCGATAAGACAAAACAACAGCTCGTTGAATGCATGAAGATAGCAGATAAAAGGGTTGTAAATGATCTTGATTTTAATCACCTCTACAAGGAGATCGATAACCTTTTGGAAGAATTATCCTTGTCTTTGAAAGATTACCACCAGGAGGAAAATATTCGTTCTAAAAATTTGAGTCCTATCCTTGAAGAATCTGTCTCTAATAACGGTTTAGCAAGACCGACATGGGATGAGTATTTTATGAGGATTGCAAAGGTAGTCTCATCTCGCAGCAATTGTATGAAGCGGCGTGTAGCCTCGGTGATAGTAAAGGATAGACGCATCGTCTCCACCGGTTATAATGGGACGCCCAGAGGGACAAAAAATTGTAATGAAGGTGGATGCCCCCGTTGTAACAGTTATGCTAAGCCTGGAACAAGGCTTGAGGAGTGTCTCTGTTCCCATGGAGAGGAGAATGCCATAGTTCAGGCAGCCTATCATGGTATAAGTATAAAGGGAGCGACAATATACACGACCTTTGCCCCCTGTCTGATGTGTACAAAGATGATCATAAATTCTGGTATGGTTGAGGTGGTATATAATATAGACTATCCACTGAATGAGACCGCTTTTAAGCTTTTAAAAGAAGCTGGAATCAGATTGAGGCAATATCATATAGACTGAAGCCACAGAGAATACAGAGTTATACAAGAATTATCTCTGTGATCTCTGTGTACTCTGTGGCAAATTATTAATAGGTGAAATATTACGATTTATCCAAGCTCTTTAGAGAGAGGCCATTGGTCCCTATACTTTTGGCCTATATAACCGGTATTATTCCCGGTCGTTTCTTCCCTCCCTCTATCCTCAGTTATCTTATCCCTTTCTTAATAGTTGTAACCGGCGTTGTTCTCTTTATTCCAAAAGGTAGATCCAGGCAATTTGCCGCACTTATTCTTACAACCTCTGTATTATTTGGTCAGGTTATGATGATCGTTCCTGACCTGTTCCGTCCGCGAAATCATATCCTCTACCTCTATTCTGATGACAAGGTATCGCTTGAAGGAAGGCTATACATGCCCCCGGAAATAACAACAAAAAAAGTCAGACTATATCTTGATGCAGAGAGGCTTTATAAAGAGGATATGGATGAGGGATATGATGTTAGCGGAAGGGTAAGGATAACCATTTATGAGACAGGGATCCAGGTAAAATATGGAGACAAGATTCTGGTGAAGAGGGTGAGACTTCACCGCCCCGGGAGTTTTAAGAACCCTGATGCCTTTAATTATGAGACCTATATGGCTGACAGGGGTATATATGTGATAGGGGGTGTGAGCAGGAATAAGCGGATCGAGGTAGTAGAGAGGGCAGAGTATGTGGATATCTTTGCATTTATATATGGGATCAAGAAGAGGATGATCGATTTTATAGATAGCACCCTCCCTGATCGTGAGGCATCCATTATAAAAGGGATGGTGCTGGGGGAAAGGGGGACCATCCCGAGAGACATAAGGAGGATATTTATTGAGTCAGGTATTGCCCATCTCCTGGCTGTCTCAGGACTTCATATAGGGTTTATAGCCTTTACAATTTTTTATCTGCTGAAAAAAGTTATCTTTTATCTCCTCTTTTATCTAATTCCAGGATGGGCCAGGAGAGGGATGACAATCAAGATAGCCGCCTTTGTGACCATATTCCCTATCCTGCTTTACTCTATCCTGGTAGGGGACAGGATCTCTTCTGTCAGGGCAACAATCATGGTTATTGTCTATCTCCTTTCCATACTCTTTGACAGGGAGAATGATCTTTACAATACACTGGTAATTGCAGCCCTTCTTATCCTGTTGTGGCGTCCTGCCTCGATATTTGATGTGGGATTTCAGCTCTCCTTTACAGCAGTATTATCTATTATATATATCTATTCAGGATTTCTGAGACAAAAACCTGAACAGGATAGGGATATTCTCTCCGGGGATAAAGTTAGTATCACCCCCACCCCTTCCCTCCCCCATCAAAGGGGAGGGGGAGGAAAATGGAGATCCCTATATGATAATTTTATATATAGACGACTATATAAGTATATCCTTGTATCACTATTTGTCACATTGGGTACACTTCCATTGATAGCTTACTATTTCAACCGTCTAACTATCTATGGATTTCTGGTGAATCTTCTGGTCATCCCGATTGCATCTGTAGTCGTCCCCCTTTCCCTGATCTCCTCCATTCTTTCCCTGATAAGCACCCCTTTGGCTGCTATACTGATCAAGATACCATCTATACTTATTACCTTTCTTCTTAATATAGCCAAATTTTCACTCACCATTCCATATTCCACAATACGTTTACCCACACCACCCCTCATAGCTGTTATAAGCTACTACATATTTATGTGGGGAATTATCAATATATTTGGAAGGTCGGTCTCGAGAGATCAAGAAGAAAAGAAGGTATGGATCAAGCCAGTCTCGGTTATGGCAGGGATTATCTTTGTTGTATCCGTTTCATGGAATTGGCTGCCGAGTTTTAATGATGGACTTTTAAGGGTAACATTCCTGGATGTGGGACAGGGGGAGTGTTCTTTTATCCGCTTTCCTGATGGGAAGACCATGCTTATAGATGCCGGGGGTCTTGCAATGGGGTTTGATATAGGAGAGGGGGTGGTGGCATCGTTTCTGTGGGATCAGGGGATCAGCAAGATCGATTATATGGTTGCAACCCATCCTGATAATGACCATATCGGTGGACTCTTTTCCATAATCAGGGAGATGAAGGTAAAGGAATTCTGGGATAGCGGGGAGATGAAAGAAGATAAAAGGATCGTTGATCTACGTATGCTTGTACAAAAAAAGAGCATCCCTGTCAGGATAATCCGGGCTGGTATGGAGCTGCAGGAAGGGAATGATATTCAGATAAAGATACTGCATCCATCCGATGATTTTTTGGAAGGACTTAGATCAGGGAAAAAATCAATGGCTAACAACCTCTCTATTGTACTGAAGGTCAATTATGGCAGGGTCAGTTTCCTTTTTCCGGGAGACGTTGGGAGGGCTGCTGAAAAACATCTATTATTGAGGTATGGAGATGATCTCAGATCAACCATAGTCAAGGTCCCCCATCATGGGAGTATGACATCGAGCAGTTATAGGTTTGTAAAGGGTGTACACCCTGATGTTGCAGTTATCTCGGTTGGGAAATACAATCCTTTTAGACATCCAAGAGATAAGATTGTAAGGAGATATGAGAAGATAGGAACGAGTATTTATAGAACAGACAGAGATGGGGCAGTTCAGGTGATAACAGATGGAGAGGATTATTCAGTTACAACTTTTCCTTAGTAACCGTCCAAAAATAACTTGTACATTTCCTTAAACCAATGTATCTCAAATTGGTAGCTTGGAGCGAGTCCTTACAAACTATTTTTCAGGAAATTAAACTCCTCTTTCAAACCCTCCTCTAATCTTACATGGGGGGAGAATCCCAGTTCATTTTTTGCCTTCTTTATATCGGCATAGGTATGTCTCATATCACCTTTCTGGACCTCCATATATCTTACATCCGGTTCCTTTCCCCCTATCTCATTCAGGATCCTTAATACACCGTTAATACTTATTCGTGAGCCTCCTCCAATATTGTATGCCTCTCCCTCTTTTCCCCTCTCCATGGCGAGTATATTTGCCTCAATTATATCCGATATATAGGTAAAGTCCCTTGTCTGTTCTCCGTCACCATACAGGTGAATCTCCTTATCCTTCAGGATAGCTGTGATGAATCTGTTGAATGCCATATCCGGACGTTGTCTTGGCCCGTAAACAGTAAAGTAGCGTAAGGATATTACAGGGAGGCCAAAATTTTTCCAGTAAAGATAGCATAGATTCTCACCTGCCAGTTTTGTCACACCATATGGGGATACAGGGAGAGGATAACTGTTCTCCCTCATCGGTATATCCTTTGTATCTCCATACACAGAGGATGATGAGGCATAGATAAATCGCTTGATCCCTTTACCTTTTGATCCCTCTAACAGGATCTGTGTGACGAGCACATTATTATCACTATATATCTTAAAACCCTTTCCCCAGCTTGCCCTCACACCGGCCTGAGCTGCCTGATGAAATATGTAATCAATATTGTTAAGTATCGAATTCAGGTCAAGATCAAGGATATTTTTCTCTATGAATGTAAAATTTGTAGATGTTAACAATCCCTTAAGGTTCTCCTCCTTTAATCTCCTCGGGTAGTAATCGATGAAACAGTCGATACCGAGGACATCATGGCCCTCCTTAATCAGCCGTTCTGAGAGATGTGAACCCATAAAACCTGCTGCGCCAGTTACCAAGCATCTCATATCTTATCTCCTGTTTTTTCTTTAACTGCCTTGTATACCTCTTCGACTGTTATTCCTTTCATGCACTCCATGGTTCGACATCTCCTCTTATAGCATCCGCTACAGGATAAGTTCTTATGGATGACAGTATGATTATCCCCATAGGGACCGTTCCTTATTGGATCGGTAGGGCCAAAGATAGCCACTGTGGGGATATCTATTGCTGCGGCTATATGAAGCGGACCGGTATCACTCCCGATAAACATCTCGCACCTCCTGAGCAGGGCGGTTGCCTGTTTAAGGGTGGTAAGAGGAGGAGTGACCGGCTTGTGGTGCATCATATTTGAGATATCGCTGACCAATCCCTCCTCACCCGGACCCCATGTCAGTATGACCTTCTTATTTAGTTCATCCATGATCCTGTCGCTTAGTTCAGCATAGTTTTTGCCCCCCCACCCCTTTGTCTTGAAACCTATACCGGGGTTTACCGCGATCAATCCATTCTCCGGATCGATATTCCTTGACCTGAGGAAATCATCTATATACCTTTCATCAGCAGGGGATGTCTGTATAGTAAACTCCTTCTTAAAGGAATTAAGTCCAAGCGATCTGAGGAGGGAAAGATTTTTATCTATTATATGAATATCCTTTCCAATAGGGGTGGGATCTATAGTCATAAATAGTCTGTTAAGAGGCTCCCTTGCATCGCTCCTGTTGAAACCAATCCTGACCCTGGCCCCGCTTAGATAGGCTATTACACCACTCTTGATCAATCCCTGAATATCTATGGCAAGGTCAAATCTCTTATTCCTCAACACCTTTATCCTGCTGATAATCTCATTAATCGTTGACCGGTTGAGTCTTTTCCTCCATTTCCCGGTACTGACGACAATTATCTCATCTAAATCCTTGTTACCCTCAAGTATCTCCCTTGCCTTACTTTCTACTACCCATGCAATGTAGGCGCCCGGATAATTTTTACGGAGTGTCTTAAGTACAGGAAGGGCATGGACTACATCCCCGATCGAGCTGAGCTTTACTATCAGAATCCTCTCAAAGTCTCTCATGCTTCTTTCTCTTCATATCTCTTTGCCCTTCTCCTCCATAGCCTTGATATATGCCTATCCTTGAGTACCGGAATAATGGCGCCGCACATTATCCCAACAACAGCACCTGATATGACATCAAATGGGTAATGTACTCCTAAGTATACCCTGGAGTAGCTTACAGCAAAGGCAATAAAGAATAGATACAGAGCAATCCTCCTATATTCATAACTGATTATTGTCGCTACGGTAAAGATATTGACCGCATGGGAGGAAGGAAAGGAAAGAGAGCTATTACATGGTGCAAGGAGGTGTATATCCTGGAGCACATTGCATGGACGTATTCTTTTAAAGAATGGTTTAAGTACATCATCGTTAAGAAAATCACTGAAAGCCACTGCTATAATAGTCAATACAGCAACAGTCACCCCCTTTTTATATATCGGGAGCGCACATCTTATCGCCTCTAAGAAAGAGGCACCACGAATCATGGGCATAATTAATCCATACATAAAAAAGATGATACAGAGCGTACCGATAGGTATCTTCCAGTTATTTGGACCGGTAATAAATGGCATAATTATATCAAAAAGCCTGTTCTGCGTACCTTGGTTTATAAGGTAGAATAGTGCTGTATCTATTTTATTGATAATTCCTTAATCTCCTTTTAAGTCAAACCACCACCGCCAGAGGCGGTGGTGGTTTGACTCTCTCATATGACGACTATCACCTGTAATTATCCGGTGTCTTGTTTTGACGTTCATTTTTATCCTTTTAACTCTTTATTTTCTACACCAATAACTACCGGGATAAGAAGTGACGCAAGACAAAATACTATAATACTATGAATAAAGTAAAAACGCCGATTGCAGATAAGTTTTAGATAAAAAACTGTTTTGCGTCCATCTTCATGTCATAGTTAGGCTTTATACTGAATTTGACAGTTAAGTTGTAGTCCCTATCATATTGATTTAAAATGCTTTGCAATGAATTGTCGATTGTCCGGATGCGACCCAGTTTCCCCTTTTGCATTTCCTGAACCGCCGTGGTACGGGTCCGTACGCCAAGTGGTGTGGAGGGACGGCGGGAGTAATCCCGCCTCCTATCCGGTGTGTTAATATCTTGGTCTACGTTTTGGGCGCTCTTCGCGTGGTTTTGCCTGATTAACCTTTATATTACGCCCTTTTAGTTCGCTCTCATTTAATGCTTTAATCGCTTTATCTGCTTCTGGATTATTCGGCATTTCTATAAATCCGAAACCTTTCGACTCGCCTGAATACTTATCCGTTATAATGTCAACATTAGATACTTCTCCAAATTCGGAAAAAGCATCTTTCAAGTCATCTTTGGTTACACTGTAGGCCAGATTTCCAACATAAATATTCATAAATCATCCCCTCAAAAATGTGCGTTGATCGAGATTGAGCTATCAAATAATCAAACGCACATATTAATCGATAGCGACCAGCCAACCATTGGCCAATTTTTAAAGCACCTAACGCCGGGCATACTGTAAGTGGCGAAAAATAAAATGCAGACAACCTTTCGAATAAAGAAAAACATTAATAATAGATAAAATAATTGATTACCTTGGTTATACCTTACAGGAGAAAAAGATGTCAAGCAAAAAAGGAAAAAATTTGCTCGATGAAGTGCAATATACTCCATGTTCACCTATAATTGCTGTAAAACTTGACATTATGTATATCGTCTAACTATAATAATATAAGGAAGTTGTTATATTTATAGGGAGAATTTGAGGAATGGCTGATATAGTATTGGTTCAACCGGGCGGTGGGGTCTATGGAAAAAGACAGATATTTATGCCAATAGGACTACTTTGCGCTTCATCTCTGCTGTATAAGGAAGGATATAAAATCAAAATTGTTGATCTGAGAATAGAAGACGACTGGGAGAAGACCTTACTAAGGGAATTAAAGACCTCCCCTGTATGTGTTGGTATAACAGTGATGACCGGTATTCCGATTTTAGATGGTTTGAAGGTGAGCAAGCTGGTAAAGGATTATAATGAGGATATCCCTATTGTATGGGGAGGTGTTCACCCTTCAATTTTGCCGGAACAGACCATTATAAATGAGAACATAGATTACGTTGTTCAAGGTGAGGGAGAGTATACCTTCTATGAGTTGGTAAAGGCCCTGCAGAATGGAAAAACAAACTTTTGTGATATTAAAGGACTTTGGTACAAAGAAAATTCAAAGCCAAAATCAGTGCCATTACGCGAGTTTGCAAATTTAGATGAGTTGCCAGATATTCCATACCGCCTTATTGATATTGACAAATATATAAAGACAACTGCGTATCATTTTGAGGGAGGCATGTTTCCATTACAGACCAGCAGAGGCTGCCCATTCAAGTGTACCTTTTGCTACAATAATACTTTCAATCGTTCAACATGGAGGGCAATGTCTCCGGAGAGGGTCTTAGAACAAATAGAGTCGGCAGTGAATAATTATAAAATCAAGGGAATCGGGGTTCTTGATGACAATTTCTTTGTGAATACAAAAAGGACAGATAAAATACTGGAGCTTATGGAAAAAGCCGGTCTGGACATTAAGTTGTATTTTCAGGGAGCAAGAGTAGATGTACTCCACCGAATGAGCAAAAAACAATTACAGAGGCTTGAAAGGTTGGGAGTGGAGTATCTGCAGATAGGAGTAGAATCAGGATCGCAGAAAATCATTGATTTCATTGACAAAAGAATACGCATAGAGCAAGTCCTTGAGATTAACAGAAAAATAGGCGAATATACAAACATTAAGCCGATCTATAACTTTATGATTGGTTTTCCTACAGAAACAGAGCATGACGTTTTTTTGACTACACGTTTATTCATTAAATTGCTGGAGGAAAATTCCAATGCACTACTTCAGCAGATCAGTGTTTTTGTCCCTTATCCCGGCACCAAAATTTATAATCTGGCAGTAAAGCTGGGCTTTAAACCGCCCCTGACATTAGAAGAATGGGGAAGTCAGCATTGGTTGGACTTTGACAAGAGGTATCCCTGGCTTTCCAAAGGGATGAAGAAGAGAATAAAACGGGTTGTGTATGCTTCTTTTGGTGCCAATAAAAACCTTGGTGAGTATCTTGACTCAAGATTCAAACGGTTGCTGTTTAAAATATATCATCCCCTGGCCAAATTGCGATTAAAACACAATTTCTACTATTTTATGCCGGAAGCAAGTTTAAACATGCTGGAAAAGCTAAAATAATAGTAACTACTCAGGTTGTTTAGACTGTAGTCTGTTAGGACTGCGCAAATAGAGAGGAAAACGCAATTTCAAGAAAATTTTATATGATCTCGCATATTTCTTCCTCACTATTCAGCTAAATACCTATAAAGCCTGTTTAAAAGTATTCCATAATATATGGGTTAAAATTCCTTATTGCCTTGATTTGTGCTTAAAAATTGGTTTCACAGCTATAC
>QIDP01000020.1 GCA_003229375.1 Nitrospirota bacterium | reverse complement strand
AGCCGCATATCTAAGAGATAAGAAAGCGGATGATATTAAAACTGTACACAAAGTTGCAAAAATAATTTTTGAGCGGTGAAGATTTTAAACTCTATTTAATCTTTATCAATATTTTATCTAAATTTCAACTAATCTTTACTAATATTTTAAGATACATAAGGGCTGATAGAATATCCACAAGGTGGTTATTTTATCTCTCATCTCTCTTTATCCCCAGCCCATCCTCACTTTATAAAATCATACTCATCAAATATTGCCCTCTAAGACAACTTTCCCCTGCTTGTTCCATTCTTACTATCACAAGTATAAAGTCATTACAGATGACATCGAGACAACAAAGGCAAGACTTGCACTATACAGTGCAATAAAGATCGTTTTAGGCGATGCACTCCATATCCTCGGTATAACAGCGCCTGAGAAGATGTGAGATTTATCTCTAATGCGCCAGCGACGATTCATGCTTTTGGACTCCTTTGGTGTTTTGGGCAGAGCACCCTTGTTTTGCTTTGGCTATATTTCATCTCATTGAAAAATAGCCTTGACTATTTTTCAGTATTATGAATAATAGTCATTATGGAGAACAGGGGCCCTTATATTAAAATCTGGCAGGAACTTATTAGAGATAAGAGTATGGTATTTCTTGCCGGACCACGTCAGGCGGGCAAGACCACACTTGCGCAAATTATTTCACGCTCTTTTACGAATAACCTTTATTTCAATTGGGATATTGCTCAACACAGGACCCGCTTAATTGAAAATCCCACATTTTTTGAAGCTGTAGAACGCAAAGATTCCTCAACTCCTCTGATTGTGTTTGACGAAATTCACAAATACAAAGATTGGAAGAACTACCTTAAGGGTGTTTACGACCAGTTTCACGGTAGTTATAAATTTCTCGTTTCAGGCAGCGGCAGGCTGGATATCTATCAAAAAGGGGGGGACTCACTGGCAGGGCGCTATTTGCTTTTTCATTTATGGCCATTTACCGTTGCTGAGCTTGGAAATCGCAATGTAAGAATTGATGTGTTCTTGAAGAATCCGCTCGAAATCGATATGAAGCAAAAGGATAAACTCAGGGCAATGTGGCTTAGGCTATCCAGGTTCAGCGGCTTTCCTGAACCACATTTAGCTGGTCGGATAACAACTTACAACCGATGGTCTAATACCTATTCCCAGCAATTAATTCGGGAGGATATCAGGGATCTGACAGGCATCAAATCTGCCGGAAATATGGAGACGCTCTATTTTTTGTTGCCCTCCAGGGTGGGCAGCCCTATCTCTATTCCTTCCATTGCCCAGGACTTGCGTGTATCCTATAATTCAGTCCATAGCTGGCTATCGGCTTTTGAAAGATTTTTTCTTGTTTTCAGCATTTCTCCATGGACGAGGAGAATCGTCAGGGCGATTCAGAAAGAACGGAAGGTATATTTATGGGATACTCCCCGTATAAAGGAGCCGTCAGTTAGATTTGAGAATATGGTCGCCGTTGAATTATGGAGAGCTGTTACAGCATGGAATGACATGGGATATGGTCTTTTTTCACTACATTTTATAAAGAACAAAGAACAGCAGGAAGTAGACTTTTTGATTGCCAACGGGAATGAGCCCTTTCTGCTGTTAGAAGCCAAACTATCAGAGACAGAGCCGTCTCCCTCGCTCAAAAAATTTCAGAGTACACTCAGCATCCCGGCAGTTCAGCTTACAAATGAAGGGGAAGGATACCGAATCGTATCAAACCGTGACCAATCTATACTAGTCGCTCCTGCATACCAGTGGCTTTCCAAATTACCGTAAAGAAGCGCCCGCAATAGCCCTCACGAGACTCACCCAACAGAGAATTCTTAGGGGCTCGCTCAAAAAAAGATTGACACCTTTCAACTAATCGATAATAATAATATTCTGTAACTGTTAACCTCTCGTTGCTAAGCTCCTGCTTAGCAAGGCGTTTGACTAAAAAGCTCTGCTTCTATAATCAAAACAGGGGTTTTTGTGACATAAACGTTCCCAGGCAGGAGCCTGGGAACGAGAAATAATTGTATATTATGAGATTTCCTTTAAGTCTTAATCTGTCCATGACATCCTATTTGTTGAAGAACAAGCTGTCCTCCAATGGCAGATATCCGATTATCTTGATGTTGGAACCCACTCATGCATGCAACCTCTCATGTGAGGGGTGCGGGAGGATCAGGGAATACGGGGAGAGTTTGAAGGAGAGTATGAGTGTGGAGGAATGTCTCACCTCTGTAAAGGAGTCTAACACACCCATTGTCACCATCACAGGGGGAGAGCCATTGATGTATCCCCATATAGACCAATTAGTCAGGGAGCTAATCAAGAGAAGACGACATATCTACCTCTGTACAAACGGCATCCTCTTAAAGGGTTCTCTGCATAAATTAATACCAAATACCTACCTTAATATAAATGTACACCTGGATGGCCTGTCTGTTACACACGACAGGATATCAGGCCGTCCCGGTGTCTTTAAAGAGGCTGTCAATGGCATAAAAAAGGCAAAGGAGATGGGGTTTAGGGTATGTACCAATACCTCTATCTACAAAGATACAGACATGGATGAGATAGAGACGCTCTTTGCCTATCTTGACTACCTGAAGGTTGATGGTATGTCAGTAGCGCCTGCCTTCGGCTATGAGGCAGTGGATAATGATATCTTCCTCGGCAGAGATGATATCCATCAGAGATTCAGACACATCTACCATCTTTCAAAAAGATTTAAGATTATAAACACCCCTCTTTATCTGAAGTTTTTAAGGGGGGATAGAGATCTCTGCTGTACACCATGGGGTAATCCTACAAGAAATCCCCAGGGGTGGAAAAGCCCTTGTTACCTGATCACAGATACCCATTACCCCACGTTCAGAGAACTGATGGAAAAGACTGAATGGGAGAGATATGGCAATGGAAACGACCAGCGCTGTTCAAACTGTATGATGCATTGTGGTTTTGAACCAACCGTTGTCAGAGAGGTAGGAAACAGACTATCTGATATCTGGGAAATGATTATGTGGAATCTCTCTTGATAGTCTTGAAGATACACTCACCTTCCTTAGGGTTCTGCTGCCAACAACCTCTCTAACTGCCCTCAAAATTCCATCTCTATCGAGACCATACTTCTTTCTTAGTATTTGCGGAGAGCCGTGTATGACAAATTCATCAGGGATACCGATCCTTCTAACCCTTACATCTGTTAAGCCATTTTCGCTAAGGTATTCCAATACAGCGCTTCCGAACCCGCCTTGTAACACATTCTCCTCTACAGTCACAATAATCCCTATCTTCTTTGCCAGTTTTCTTATCAACTCTGCATCCAGGGGTTTGACAAAACGGGCATTGACCACAGTGGCATCAATCCCCCCGAGTTCTAACTGAACCGCTGCCTCCAGGGCAGGATAGACGGCATTTCCAATAGCAAGGATTGCTACATCCTCACCTTCCCTCAGCACCTCTGCATGGCCTATCTTCAGGGCGATCAATTCGTTATCAATAGGCACTCCTAGTCCGCTTCCCCTTGAATAACGTACTGCTGTCGGGCCAGGATAATCAAAGGCAGTCTTTAACATATGCCTCATCTCATTCTCATCTTTTGGAGCCATTACCACCATATTAGGGAGTGAACGGAGATAGGATATATCAAAGAGCCCCTGATGTGTGGGACCATCTTCCCCCACCAATCCGGCTCTATCTATGGCAAATGTAACAGGAAGGTTCATTATGCATACATCGTGGAGTATCTGATCATAGGCACGCTGCAGAAAGGTTGAGTAGATAGCCACAACCGGTTTGAATCCCTCTGTGGCCAGTCCTGCTGCAAATGTCACGGCATGCTGCTCTGCTATACCCACATCATAAAACCTGTGAGGGAACTCGGCTGCAAACTTATCCAACCCTGTGCCATCTGCCATAGCTGCTGTAATACCAATAATCTTTTCATCCTCTCTGCCGAGATCCAGCAGGGTCTTACCTGAAGGAGGTGCATTTTTCTTTATAAAACTACCTGTCTCAATATCGAATGGAGGGGTACCGTGAAAAGAATCTGCCTCCTTCTCTGCAGGTGCGTAACCTTTACCTTTTTTTGTGACAACATGAACAAGGATTGATCCCTTCAATTTCTTTACACTGTTAAGGGTCTCCAGCAGATGCGGGATGTTGTGCCCATCTATGGGGCCTACATACTTAAATCCCAGGTCCTCAAACAATCTTCCAGGCACAAAGATCCCTTTGATAGCTTCCTCTACACGTTCGGCGAATTTTACCATCTGGTTTCCTATACGGGGGATGGCCTTGAGGATCATCTCTATCTCACTCCTCATCTTATTAAAGAGCTGGCCGGTAAGAATGCGATTTAGATGGACAGATAGCGCACCTACATTCGGTGATATAGACATCTCATTATCATTAAGTATCACGATCATATCACTATTCAATGCCCCTGCATGATTCAATCCCTCAAAGGACAGACCTGCTGTCATTGATCCATCCCCGATAACTGCTATAACCGAATTATTCTTACCCCTCACATCCCTTGCCTTTGCAAGGGCCAGCGCCGCAGAGATAGATGTCCCGCTATGGCCGGTATTAAAGGCATCGTATATGCTCTCATCCCTGAGGGGAAAACCACTGATACCCTGATACTGGCGCAGGGTCTGAAACCTCTCTCTCCTTCCGGTTAAGAGCTTATGCGTATATATCTGATGTCCTACATCCCATATGATCTTATCCACCGGTGCATTGAATGCATAGTGGATAGCTATTGTTAATTCAACAACACCCAGATTAGAGGCAAGGTGCCCCCCTGTCTTAGAGACAGTATTGATAATAACCTCTCTGATCTCCTCTGCCAGTTCTGGCAGATCTTTCTTCCTGATCTGTTTTAAGTCATCAGGGCTATTTATCTTTTCCAAAAGATTTGACATACTCACTCCTTTAAAAACTCCTTGAGACAAAGAAATCAGCAATATCTCTCAGGACGTCAGCACGGCTGCCAAACATCTTAAGGGAGCTGATTCCACGTTCCACAAGTCTGCTTGCCATCTGCCTTGATTCCTCTATTCCGAAAAGGGCAGGATATGTGACCTTCTTATTCTCTATATCGCTCCCGATAGCCTTTCCCAATTTATCCTCATCCCCTTCAAGATCAAGGATATCATCCACTATCTGGAAGGCAAGACCTATGTCCCTGCCATAAGATATCAATGCCTCCATCTCAGCCTCATTGCCTTCACTCAAAATCGCACCACATTTAACCGATGCCAGTATCAATGCACCTGTCTTATGTGTATGGATATATTCTATAGTCTCTTTATCTACCTCTTTTCCCTCTGACTGAATATCAACCACCTGCCCTCCTATTGTGCCCAGAGACCCAACAGCCTTTGCCATCTCATTGGCAGCCGATAAGATTACAGCGGGGGAAACAGTATTCATTAGATTAGGATCTGTCATCAACTGAAATGCATATGTCAGGAGGGCATCTCCTGCCAGGATAGCTATGGCCTCACCAAATACCTTATGATTTGTTGGCTTTCCCCTACGAAAGTCATCATTGTCCAGGGCAGGAAGATCGTCATGAATCAGGGTATAGGTATGTATAATCTCAACTGCTGCGGCAAATGGGAGCACATCCTCCCTCCTTCCACCAACCGTCTCTGCAGATGCAATAACCAGAATGGGCCGCAGCCTCTTACCACCCGCAAATATACTGTATCTCATGGACTCGTGGATGCCGGGTGGAAATTCATTCACCGGGGGGATATATTTGTCCAATGCATCGTCTACCAGTTCCTTCATCTCTGCAAGGTATTTTTCTATCTCCAAACCGCTCAATCCCTTTTGACCTTTTGACCTTTTGACAGGATTTATAAGATTTTTTTGTCCTGTCCATCCTGTCTGAAATAAAAAAATGGAAATTCCTCTATACTCAAAGCTATTTGAAAGCTATTTGAATATATTTAGCTTACTAAATTTTCATTATCGTCTTAATCATATAATAACAGAATTAGCCATGTTGTCAACATTATCCAAAAAAATGCAATTCCCGGTAAATATAGAGTATGTTGGGATTTCTTTTACGAACGAAATTATTTTAATGTGTTTGTAGCACTATATCGAGGATTTTGAGAGTGAGGATCGATCAAAGATGACCCGAAGATGGGATGCGAAAATGTGAAGTTATCTTTGAGTGAGCCCTAAGGAGCAGTGCAAGTTATTTTTGGACAGCTTGTAAGTATATAAGCGTTTGCTTTATACTTATAATACCACCTGAGATTGTATCACTCTGACAACACATACCTTGAGCCATTACAGTGTTGAGATCTATACTGACTGAAAATGTAACAGGTGGTGGCGGGGATGGTTCCTCATCTCCCACATTTCCAGATCCGCATGCATGTAAGGAGAGAAGAGAAATCAATAGGAAAACTATTATTGTACAACTTTTCACTTTCCTTGTTCGGATTAATAAGGGGATTACTGCTAATATCAGGCATGAACCAAGGAGAAAGATATTTGCTCCACTTATTAAATAATTTACCACAGAGTTCACAGAGAACACAGAGTTTAAATTCAAGAGCAAACTACTATCGTCTAAAAGCAATAGTAGTTTACTCTTTATTTTTCTCTGTGAACTCTGCAGTGAACTATTATTTTGGGTAGTTCCTCCAATATTGACAGAGCCTGCTAATGCAAGTACAGTATTAAAATCATATACCAGCAGCCAGTTCTCTGTTGTATCTGCCTTTATTATAGTTGAGGGGGTAAAGGTGATGCTGCCATTATCTGTCGTATAATTACCTGAAGCAATTAGTGGCTCACCTGAATCCACTACCCCGTTACTGTTTATGTCATTATAAAGCCCTACCCGTGTTATGTCACTTGCATCATTACCGCTCCCTGATGCCCTGAATGTTATAGAAGAGATATCAATATCCTCGCCGGGACCCGCGGTGAGTGCAATCTGTATCATTGGTACATCAGTATCCCTTTCCCTGGCAGACCTGTCTCCCGGATTGTTGGGTCCTGTTTTCACTGAAAGGACCCTGTCCTGGAAAGGAGAATCATCTATAGAGGCAATAACATCCGGTTTCCCATACCCCCATGAATCATCCGGCATTAAACCATAGGGTACAGCATTTATACGCAGGTTGCTTTTAATACATGCAGAGGTTGCAGAGGGATCCTTCTCCAGCATAAGGGCAACCGCACCTGCTACATGTGGAGAGGACATGCTTGTCCCCTGCATTATTAGGTGGTTTCCATTATCGTTTAAAAGTAAGCTGCTATCACTGACATTATAATCCCCGGACAATGCTGCACCTATTACTTGCCCCGGACCTGCAATGTCTGGCTTCTGTCTATTATCCCTTGTTGGCCCGGGGCTGCTGAAAGATGAAATCTCTCCTATTGTGCCGGTAATATCCTGAGTTGTCCCATTGATATCTTTCCATGATCTCTTTGTTACATAAGAGCCAACAGTAATCGCCTCTCTTGCTGTTCCGGGTATTGATACCTTCATACTGTTATCAATATTTGAGGTAAATTCTGCAAGAGAAGCGTCAGAAGACCACGCATCGAATCTCCCGTTAGAGATGCTGGCACCTGTGAGGTTAAAGCTCCATCTCCCTGATTCAACAGGACTTCCACCATCATTGCTGAGCCTTATTACTATATTATGATCCCCATTCTGGGGATTGGGTGGAGGGGCAGAGACCATGACCTGTCCGCATTCTGAATCCCAGCCCGTAAAGTAATCAATAGAGGTGGCACCGGGACAGACTGTATCAGGGGTGGCACCGCAGCCAGGGGCGGTAATGGTAATACACATCTCATCCGAACCATCATACCATATATCCAGCAAGAGAGGTTCATTATTTAAATTCTTAATCCTAAAGTCTACCGGGGTAGTCTTCCCCTGGAAAACCGTCCCGCTTGCGTGTATATCATAACTTCCCTCATTGCCGGCAGCCACTACAATAACCTTACCAGCACCTGCTGCATTATCTATGGCCTGTTCAAAGAGTGATGTGCCGTCATGGGCGCCTAAATGACTCCCGAGGCTCAGATTGATTACAACAGGTCTTCCCAGTGAATCGGCCTTTGATATTGCATAATCGATCCCGTCTATTATGTCATTGGCATAAAGGGTAGTCTTTACAATCAACAGATCAGCATCCGGTGCCATACCTTTATAGGTACCGGATGGTATCCCATTCCCTGTCTGAGAGCCATCCCCTGCTGCTATGCTGGCAACATGTGTCCCGTGTCCAACTTCATCCTTTTCTTTAACATAATCAGCATATGTGCCATTGATTGCATCAGTGATTTCTGATTGAGAATATTTGCTTCCATCTGTCTGATCCCATAAATATATTATTCGTGATTCATCATCAGAAGGATCTAAAGGGGTAGCTTTTTCATCGATAAAATCCCCATGTGTAAAGTCTATTCCGCTATCAATAATAGCGATTATCACACCGGTCCCTGTGTAACCAGAATGGTTTATGGTAAATGGCGCATTGGTAGCAAGGGCGCTGCTTTGGGGGTACCATACAGACACCTCATAAAAGCCTGGACCGGTTAACTTAGCAGTCCAGGTGGCTGTGGCGCTGCCATCACCCGCAGCATGATAACGGTAGTCTTCACCTTTTTCAGAGAATCCTGAAGCAGTATCCCACTCGCCTACTATGCTAAAACCAGAATCATCTGTGATATCTGTGTTGTCAATAACAATACCTGACAGACCAAATCTGACAGCATCTGCAGCTACCCAGGAGTCAGCATTATCTGATAGGGTTACATTCTCTGTACCGGTATCAGCAAAGTAATATGTCCCGAGGCTTACCCAAGCATCAAGGTCGACTCTCTGACTCTGATCCACCAGTACTGTATACGAAGAAGGAGAAGACAATACCCATGCCTGATCTGCCTTTGTCTCAGGCACGCTTCTATTTAATAGAGGCTTCATCTTTATTGCCCCTTCCATATACACCACATTATCAAGGCCGGCAACATCTCTAAGCCTGCTGATAGGTATTGAGGCAGAGACAATATCCCCTATCCTCGATCTTACAACTGCCCCTTTTGACTCAAGTTCCTCTTTGCTGGCAGATGTCTTTATCAATACACCGACTGTGGGCCCTGTGTCCTTAAAGTCTACATTCATCAAGGAACCAGGTTTCCCTTTCATCTTCACCCCCTTTTGCTCCTGAATCAGGAATATGTTCAATAATATATTCAATCGGGGATCTATCTTGGCACTACCTTCTTTAAAATTAAGAGCGTTGAATGCAGGGGAGGACGCGGCCATTGCTACTATGCTATATAATAGCATGAATACAGGAATA
Organism: Nitrospirota bacterium; assembly: GCA_003229375.1. Classification (GTDB taxonomy): domain Bacteria; phylum Nitrospinota; class Nitrospinia; order SZUA-224; family SZUA-224; genus SZUA-224. The sequence continues at coordinate 9,116 of QIDP01000020.1, read as the reverse complement.
AGAGCTAAGACAATCCCTTTATAATAACGATACTCAATACGCATTTCTTCTTCCTTTAGTTCTTCGATTAATATTTCGGGTCAGAGGAGTATAGAGATTATGGTGCCGAGAGACGGAATCGAACCGCCGACACGAGGATTTTCAGTCCTCTGCTCTACCGGCTGAGCTATCTCGGCACCGTATAGGAAAAAAAATAATGCTTTCTTGCTCGAATCTTTGTTTTATTTTAAATGTATATTTCTCTTATGTCAACAAAAAGTTCCACTCCTCAAATTCTTCTTAAGAATATTATTATTTTATACTATGGTAAAGAGACTAAAAATAGTATTTTTTTAAAAATAGATATTTAGAATATCCTTTTGAAAATAGGTGACAAAAAAAAGCAGGGATTTTTCCTGTGGAAACTATGAAGATCGAGGCAGGTAGTACTTTCTTATCACCTTTAAAGGGAGATACTTTGTTACAGGGGTGAATGCAAGACTCACCCTCCCCTGGCTGGTAATAGATTCAAATACCTTATCTATCTCACGATGGGGGATAGGGATATTGGTGTCCCAGTCAACAACCTGGACTTTAATCAGGATCTTATTTGGATTATCTATCAGATCGATCATCTTAGCGGTCATGTCCTTAAGAAATATATAGAGATCCTTATTGGATAACTGTAATTCCTTCTTGATCTGACGATGGTATGCCATGAGGGAGTAATAATCAAAATTACATTTCAATGCTGCATTCATGTCCTGAGATAGCCATGCAAGGGCATTCTTAGGGTCTGTTATGGTCTCGTAATATAGATTCAGGGCGAATTTAAGATCAGGGTTTACACTCCTGGCAGACCCCATCATTGCCTCCACCAGATTTAGTATCTGACGGTTTTTCCATTTAGCCCATCTCCAGAACTTCGGGGTATAGTTGGAGACAAAGTATTTTCCTGATTTTTCATATATACCACGAAACATATCATTAGGATTGACTCTATGACCTGACTCTGTAATATAGAGACTTACTGCCTCCCGGCTGTAGCCCTCTGTATGTCTCAGGATCAGGTCATCCTGGAAGAGGATACCATCAATATCATAAGCAGCAAGATCGGCGTAGATATCCCTGAGATATTTCTGTACCTCTTTATTAAAGATATTAAGCCCATTTGTCGGGATTATACCCCCTGACTCTATATCGTATTTATAGCCTCTAAGATCCGGTCTTTCGTATATCTTCCAATCGCAGCGTCTTGTTGTCATCCATGCAAATATCTTCATTCTGTTACGATGTGCAATCTCCACCAGGTCCCCTAAGATATCATCCACAAGAGGGGCATGAGGAGTCTTGAAATAGACACCTACCCTATTATTCCTGTCAGCAAAAGAGTAAAATCTATCACCATCATTCTGAAACACCCTTACGATAATGGTATCTACCCCTGCTCTCTTCATCTCTTTTATTTTATTTTCTACTTCATATAATGTCTTGCACTGAAAGGTAGGAACCTGTGCTGCATGGATGGAAGGGGAGATATCCAGGGAGGGGGTGTTAGTACCTGAATCAGCAAGATTAGTGACAGGTATAATGAGAAGAGAGATTAATATGATTATTATGACCTTTATATTCATTTTTGGTTCTTCTCCCGATTAGTTGCTAAAGAATTATTATATAACCCTGCTTTACTTAATTGCAACTTATTAGTCTTTTATTCAGCAATTCCAGGTGAACATGGGGTATGCAGGGATAAACAAATATTATAGCCTTTATCATTTCAAAATCATAGAAAGCCCATAATAACAAAAAGATAGCTACTTTTAGGAGTAGAAAACGGTATTTTTGTTCCCGGCAAAAGTATTGACATATCAAGCTATATTATGCTATTCTTTTTTTATGGAGAAAATAGATAAAATATGGATGGATGGGGAGTTAGTAGATTGGGATAATGCAAAGATCCATATACTGACTCATACACTTCATTATGGACTTGGAATATTCGAGGGTATCCGGTGCTATAAAACTGATCGGGGCTCTGCAATATTCTGTTTAAACGAGCATATCAACCGTCTCTTCGATTCAGCCCTTGTTACGGGTATAAAGATACCTTACACAAGAGAAGAGATTATTGAGGCAATTAAAAAGACAATTAAGGCCAACAATCTTAATGAGTGTTATATCCGGCCTATCGTATATATAGGATATGGAGCTATGGGGATAAACTTTAAAAATGCTTCTATAAATACAGCTATTGCTGTCTGGCCCTGGGGAACATACCTGGGAGAAGATGCCCTGTCAAAGGGGATCCGTGTAAAGATCTCTTCCTTTACCGGTCTCCACCCAAATGTCAGTCTGACAAAGGCAAAGGTCTGCGGCAACTATGTCAACTCTATCCTTGCAAAGACCGAGGCAGTAGACCATGGATACGATGAGGCAGTTATATTAGATTCAGATGGAAATGTTACACAGGGTTCGGGTGAGAATATCTTTATATTGCGAGATGGCATCCTAAAGACACCTCCACTTACATCAATCCTGGAGGGAATTACAAGAAGAGTTGTAATCGTACTGGCCAGAGATATGGGTATAAAGGTAAAAGAGGAGATATTCTCCAGAGGAGAGCTGTATATTGCTGATGAGGCGTTTTTTACAGGTACCGCTGCCGAGGTAACACCAATAAGGGAGATAGACAATCGTGCTATAGGAAAAGGAAACCCTGGGCATGTTACAAAGAGAATTCAGGAGGTATTCTTTGAAGTTATTCAAGACAGTGGAAGAAATAAAAAATTCAGAGAATGGCTGACTTACATATAAAGAGGTTCTTTCGTGAAAAAGCTGCAATTTCTGGTTAGTTCAACTTAAATACGAAAGAGGGAAATTTTTGGTTAGTTCAACTTAATATAAGCTCGGGAAAGGCGGGTGATGTTAGAAAAAATGCCGATCTATGAATATATCTGTGACGATTGCGGATCAGAATTTGAGGTGATGCAGAAGATTACAGATACTACATTAAAGGAGTGTAAGAAGTGTAAAGGTGATCTTCGGAGGCTTATCTCTAATTCTGCATTTGTTCTTAAGGGAAGCGGGTGGTATGTCACAGACTACCCCTCGGACTCCAGAAAAAAGGGAATAGCAGAAGAAACAAAGAATAGTAAGGGGGCTGATAATAAACCTTCAGCAGACAATAAAAAAATAACTTCTAGCTCTACTGCGGTTTCTTAAATTTTTATAAGGGTTCGCTCGAAGTCGCCTCAAAGGCAAGGAAGGTGAATAATGGAGAAAAGAAAATATAAACGACTCATTTTCGGGATCAATATCTATAAATCAGGAGGGAAGAAGATCGGGCTTACAAAGGATATCTCTGCAAGCGGGGCATTTATAGAGACATCTGCTTATTTCCCTATAGGTAAGAAGTTAGATATTGTATTTGAATTACCGGATGAATTAAGAACCCTTACAACTACTGCGAGAGTAATAAGTCGTAGAAAGAAACCATGTTGCGGCATAGGTGTGGAGTTTGAAATCAAAAATGGAACTGTTATAAAGAACCTCAAGCAGTTTACAGAGAGGTGGAGTACCTATATGGAACAATCCGGTTATGTGCCCTATGTATAAAGCCAATATATATTTTGGCGGCCGTTCCTTCCCACCTGAACGACCTATAAATTAACTTATAACTCATAACTAAATTAAAAGTTGAAATTATTCGTATCAGTCTGATTGTTAAAGACTAAAAATGGAATTTCTATATTATGAATTTAGTTTCGCTTTGCTCTCCTAACTTTTCTATATGTTTCGATCAATAGTCTTCTGGATAACAGTTATTATAATTACGATCTTCATAGGGAGTGTAGTAACATTATTTTCGATCTTTGACAGGAAAGGTAATTTCCCGCATCTCTGTGCGCGCATATGGGGAAGAGCCATCTGTAGATTAAATGGAGTAAAAGTGCAGGTTAATGGTTTAGAGAACATACAGAGGGACAGTACCCAGGTATTGGTATCAAATCATCAGGGATTTTTTGATACCTTCTCTCTTGTCGGTTATATCCCCATCCAGTTTGTATTGATGGCAAAGGAGAGCCTTTTTAGGATACCATTTTTAGGATGGGGGATGAGGCTCTCCGGTTATGTAAGTGTTAATAGGTCAAATCGTAAAAAGTCATATCATAGTTTCATGAATATGATAGAGAAGATAAGAAATGGGTATTCTGCAATCATATTCCCGGAGGGGAGGCGTACCCTGGATGGAAATATCGGGGAATTTAAGAAGGGGAGCCTTTTAATAGCTATAAGAACGGGAACACCTATTATACCTGTTACAATAAGTGGCAGCTATGAAGTGATGAAGATAGGAGAAATGCGTATCCGGCCCGGATTGATAAGGATCAAAATTGACAAGCCTATAGAGACCTCTAATCTAAGCAAAACAGAAAGGGATAACCTGACAAAAAAAGTGAGAGAAATAATTGCAAATAATTATAATAGTAATAGGTAGATAGGTAACTACTCAGGTGTTTAGTCTGTAGGTGTTTAGCTGAATAGTGAGGAAAAAATATGCGGGATCATACAAATATAAGGGAATTGTATTATCAATTCGACCTGTCGAAGCGTTTAGGATGCTTGCATGAAAACAATTTTACCGGCTGTGAGTTAAAACTTGTAGAGTCTGACTTGTAGAGTCTGAAAAGGTGTTGGGAGCCTTGATTCGTTCTTTGCGCAGTCCTAACAGACTACAGTCTAAACAACCTGAGTAGTTACTTTAATTGTTTATTTTGATATTTTAAAGTGGTTATTATATAGAGTATGGATCTTCGAAAACAGGTTGAAAGACTCAACAAAATAGGAATCGCCCTGTCGGGCGAGACAAACCTGAGGACTCTTTTGGAACTAATACTGCTGGAGGCACGCGGATTTACCGATTCTGATGCAGGAAGCCTCTATATCAAAGAGGATGACAAATTGAGCTTCGAGGTTGCCCAAAACAATACACTTGATAAGAGGAGTGGGGGGAAGGAGGTATTCAAACCATTCCCGCTTCCCATGACAAAGAAGAGCATAGCAGGTTATGCAGCAATAACAGGAAAAATCCTTAACATAGAAGATGTTTATGAAATACCTGCTACAGAGGAATATAGCTTTAACCCGGACTTCGATAAGAGGAACAACTATCGGACAAAGTCTATGTTAGTAGTTCCTATGATGGATCATGAGGAGGAGATTATAGGTGTCCTTCAACTCATTAATTCTATCTCCAAATATAGCAAGGTTAATACCTTTGATAAAGAATACGAGGATCTTGTATCGTCCCTCGCCTCCCAGGCAGCAGTTGCAATCAGAAATGCGAGGTTGATAGATGATATCAAAAGACTCTTTGAATCTCTGGTCCAGTATTCTGCCTCTGCTATTGATGCAAGGAGTCCACACACTGCCGGACATTCTAAAAGGGTAGCTCAACTTGCCATAAGGGTAGCTAAGGCCATAAATAAGATGAATAGCGGCCCATTTGCCGAAATATTCTTTACCCAACCAGAATTAGAGGAACTCGGTTACGCTGCATGGCTTCATGATATAGGGAAGATCGGGGTCAGGGAGTTTGTGCTCGAAAAGGCGAACAAACTCTCCGATGATAGGATTGATAGTATTATGAACAGGTTTGCCCTAATAAAGAGTAGTATTGAAAAGAGGTTTATGGAGGAGAAGATAATATTTATAGAGAGCGGAAGGAAGGATGAGGAATACCTGAAAGAGATAGAAGAAGGAATGAAGAGAGATATCAAGGAGGTTGATGAGGATATAGAATTTCTAACCAGGATCAACAAGTCCAACTTTACGAGCGATGAAGATATAAAGAGATTGAGGAATATCTCTAAAAAGAGATATCTCTCTTCAAGTGGTAAGGAGGAATACTACCTGACAGAATTTGAATATAATAATCTCTCGGTAAGAAAAGGGAACCTCACACCTGATGAGTATAAGATTATTCAATCCCATGTTATGCATACCATTAATATCCTTAATAATATACCGTTCACTAAAAATCTGAAAAAAGTTCCTGTATTCGCGGCTGCCCACCATGAGATGCTAAATGGTACAGGCTATCCCGGGGGATTGAAAGACAGGGAAATCCCTGTTCAGGCAAGAATACTTTGTATAGTAGACATCTTCGATGCCCTGACGGCCGGAGACAGACCCTACAGACCATCTATTCCTCTTGATAAGGCGTTGAACATGTTGAGGTCTGCGGCAAAAGAGAATTGTCTTGATAGTAATATTGTAGAACTCTTCATCAGTGAGAGATTATATGAAGATATTGACAATTGAGTAAAAATGACTGAAAACATTATTGAAAGAAACCAGGATGATAGCAACGAGCGAAGATAAGTCTCTTAGCGAATTTTGGTAAAGGTTGTAATCTTTCTGATTTTTGTTTTAACCTAAATTGAGCGATTTTGGTCTGTAAATATGAGTGAAGCCTTGAATATCAATAGTTTCAAAAGCTATAGCCAATCACCCAATGAGTGAGGACAGGCGAGACGCCTGTCCTGCTGATAAGGGTTGATAATTCAGCCAATAGTGGGTCGGGCGTCTCGCCCGGCATGAAAGAATCGATCAATTTAGGTTTAATGTGTTTATAGTTTAAAAAAGGAATTTCCTATCAATTATCAATAAGACTTCAGCAGATAATACCTTGATGCCCCGTTTTCTTAATCCTTCTGCAACCCGTATATCAACATTTTCATCAATATATATCTTTAATTTTGCCAAGCTTTTTCTCCAGAGGTGAGCCAGAAATCTTTTTCATTGAGCCTGTTTTTTTGATAGCATTCTGCCAATTCTTATCAATTTCAGATTTGTGTTCGTAGTAATATGAAAGGGCATCATGTACCTGAGCTATAACAGGGGGGAAAGAAAAATCTCTTGACTATTATCTTTTGTACAGGTATAATTAAAACTTAAGTAACTACTCACATGGATAGTCTATAGGTATTTAGCTAAATAGTGAGGAAGAAATATGCGAGATCATAAAAGCTCAGAGCGTTTTGGGGGCCTTGATTCGTTCTTTGCGCAGTCCTAACAGACTACAGTCTAAACAACCTGAATAGTTACAAACTTAATAGCATAGGATTTTTGTTTTTAGTCTTTAAAAATCAAAGTGATATGAATAATTTTCGATTTTTAAAAGGTCATGATATGAGAAAAAGAACGTGGTTAATTTCAATTTTAGTATTTACCCTGATCATTTCTTTCTGCTGCTGCCTTCAGGGACAGGCAGTATATGCAAGTGACAATGTAAGTCATACCTGTTGTGACACAGAGGGAGGTCATCACAAAGGAGAAACAGAATCGCCCGGAGACTGCGATTGCGATACCCATTCTATTTCTGAAAATATTGCGGATATAAATTCATTGCAAATTGTTCCTCCTCTTCTCCTTGTTCAAGAATTCTCCGGTTCCATAGAAGGCCAATCTCACAAGACAAATCTCCTTTCTCTTTTTAAATCTCCTTTTCCTTATTCATCTTCTCCACCGCTTTTTAATCTTTATTGCAATTATCTTATTTGATTGTAACTACTCAGGTGTTTAGTCTATTAGGTGTTTAGTCTGTAGGTGTTTAGCTGAATAGTGAGGAAGAAATATGCGAGATCATATAAAGTTTTCTCGAAATTGCGTTTTCCTCTCTATTTGCGCAGTCCTAACAGACTACAGTCTAAACAACCTGAATAGCTACCAATAAATTGCTTGACAAAATAATTAGTTATCGGGTATAATGAATCTGATATGTTCAGATAAAGCTAAATTCTCAGCTAAAACAAGAAGATAGATAAATTAAAACCACAGAGAACACTGAAGACACAGAAAAGAAATTGTTTTATTGTCTCTTGTGACTGCAAATGCTACTAGATGACGGATAAACATTTAGGAGGGAGAGAATATGAAATATAGAACAAAAATCAGGAATCTCTTATTTCAGGTGGGTATCGGGTGCCTATCCATGATGTTGATGTTTATTTTGAACGTCAAGGGCGCTAATGCCTATGATACTAACCAAGGTGACTGGCCTGAGCCGGGGGTTATTGTAGATAAGGCATGGCTTGATAAGAATCTATCTAATAAGAAGGTGCTCTTTATAGCGCTAACCAAAGAGTCTGAGTATAACATAGATAACTGGGATTGGAATTATCCGGGATATTCAGGTGAACATATTAGCTCCTCTAACCCGTTATGGGGTGAGGCTGTGAAAACCCCATGGCCATGGGAGGAGGGCAAGGAGCATGATTCCCCTGATGTTTTAGTATATACAATGAAGGGTAGTGCACATATAGAATGTAAAGAAACTGGTAGCTCTTTACCTGATGGAAGAAAAATCTATGACTGTAAAACTGAAAATGGTGCCCCCGGGATGATGACCCCATTGGACCCCCTTTCCTGGACAGTAGCATATGAATTTGAAGAAATGGGAATCAGTCATGGATGTCCAACGTGTCCAAACAATGATATCGACATAGTTATATATCCGGAACGTTTACCCCATGACTATCTTTGGGCAACAACCCTTTATTGGCTTCTGGAGTTTTATGGCTATCCCGCTGATAAGTTGCATGTGCTGGATGGTGGGTTAGCGAGGTGGAAGAATGATGGTGGGGCGACAACATCCGGTCCTGGTCCTCAAATACCGGCTGCTACATTTATCCCGAATGTAAAACCAGAGATATTTGCAGATAAAACCGTGATGAAGGCTATATCAGGGGGTTTAATCAAGGGTGTAATACTCGATGTGCGTAATCCGCTGATAGACTTTCCAGGTCAAAATCGTCCTGAAGATGGGGGGAAGCCTATTGAGCCCGGGAGGGAGAATTGGGAATTTCCTCCATGGTGGGACTTTATGCAGGGTTATTATATTAAAAATGATGCATTGTATGCATGGTATGATTCAGTTGATGGGGTTGGTGATCCAACATCTAAGAAAAAATCTAACAAATGTGTTGACATAAATAATTGTGAATGGAAATCTCCAACCGAATTACAAGAGCAATTCGATAAGATTTTGGGGACGAATTTTAACAAGGATGATAATATTACCATGTATTGATCATGAGAGGGTCAGTCCTCGTCACATAGTTATGTGACCTTAA
>QIDP01000139.1 GCA_003229375.1 Nitrospirota bacterium | reverse complement strand
AGGGAATTGCATTATCAATTCGGCCTGTCGAAGCGTTTAGAATACTTGCATGAAAACAATTTTACCGGCTGTGAGTTAAAACTTGTAGAGTTTGAAAAGGTATTGGGAGCCTTGATTCGTTCTTTGCGCAGTCCTAACAGACTACAGTCTAATCAACCTGAGTAGTTACAAACTTTCAAACTAAGAGAAAGGGTGGAAAAAGATATGAAAAAGATAGGATGGTTTTCAGTTGTTTTGATATTGACCTTATCTATCGGGGCAGGATTGATGATTGGATGTGGCAGTGACGGTGGAGATGATGGAGGAACTAGTGGTGGTATTTCGTATACAGGTCTTACAACCCAGGTTATCATAGATGAAAATAATGCTGAAGATATTGCCATCAGGGCTTACCAGGGCGGCAGCGCAGGCAGTGCAATAAGTGGAGTGGATGCTATTCAGGCAGGGGAGGATAATCAGGACGGCCGTTCACGTACCCTGATACTATCCAGAGCATTAGAGAACGCTCTTTACCGGGTTGATATTGCCTCCATAGGTGACGTTGCCTTTAGTGCCATGCAGCCGCACACGCCGGAACAGGGCAACTGCGGTGGCAGTATGAGTATGTCGTTCACCATTAGTGTTGGTGATGAGACAGCTTTTAATGGTAACTTCAACTTTAACAAATATTGCGAATACGGCACCACTTTGTCTGGCAGCGTAAGTTTTTCAGGTGAAATAAATCTAAGCACAGGTGAAATAATGCAATTTAGTATGTCCTTTGATGCCCTTACAGTTGACTCATGCATTGATTCCTTCACAGCCGACGGTGACATTCACATGAATTCAGATGGCTCTGCAGATACTATAACTATGGATATGTTGATGCGGGACAACAGCACAGGGAAGGTGTATTGGGTCGAAAACTATAAAATGATCTTGACCGATGGGAAGGATTATATAGACATCAATGTATCTGGTAAATTCTATGATCCTGATTATGGCTATGTAGTTCTCTCCACCGATAAAACTATGCGTATCTATGATGGTGATGACTGGATCTCCCGGGGTACCCTGATTTGTACAGGTGATATAGGTACTATGGCCCGGCTAATAGTACGTTCTTCCGGAGAATACCATGTGGATGCGGATACCGATGGTGACGGGACATACGACAATAACACCGGACCCATGAATTGGTCTGAAATGAAGTGTAAATAAAATGCCTGACCGAAACGGTCACCGAACAGCGTGCGTGACCATGCCGATCAAGCCGGCACAAAGAGGGATTAGGTGGGGTGGGTGGCATGGACAAACTTTGTTTGTCCGTGGGTGTTTAGCCGGGTGTTCTCAGGTGAAACATTTACTGACCGGTGTTGCCGACACAAAGACAAGGAGTGACAGCGCAAGCACTGTCACTCCTTATAAAGTAGGAAGATTAACTATTCCTTCTCATTCGAAAGGCTGCAATACCAAAAAGCCCGCTACCTAACAAAAGCAATGTAGAGGGTTCAGGTACAGGGACCGCGTCAAGAGTCACGGTTGCTTCAATATTAGCGGAACCAGAATAGTAACACATACCTCCCATGCAGTAGCCATCATCGAGAGCGGCATCACTCAGAGCAACAGTAAACCATCCATCATTACCGAATTCAACGCTCACCGGATCAAAGCTGATATCAAATATCGCTGTATTGCTTCCATTCATACTACCATGACCTTTTATCGTTACGTCAATACTTCCCTCATTACCTACCGGACCAACAGGAGGCAGATCAAAATCCAGGTATGCGATAATATCATAACTGTCCTCATTATCGGCAACGGTAATACTGTTAATAACAGCATAGACAAAGGTCTCTGACCCACCCTCACTCAATGTAAAACTTTTACCGGGTAATTGGGTGAAATCAGCATCGATAGTTAGTGCGGAAGGCGTTGAAATTGAATTGTCATCACCAATAAGAAAGTCAACTGATGTAGCATTTGCAGTAAATGTAATACCAAATATTAGTACTGCCACAGATAGAGCAATCACTAATCTCTTCATATCATAAATTCACCTCCTTTCTTTTGTGTCACCCTCCTGCTTTTGATATAGCAACAGGCGAGACCGTAAGCGGCCCCGCCTAATTAAGAAATACGCTACTTGTAACGTCCAATGACAGCGTAAGCGCTATCACCCGTACAGGTTATTAGGTGTTAAGGTTCGTGAAAAAACCCGGACAGATCGGGTGATTCGACAAATTTATCCAAGTATATTTATCTTCTTTAATCCCCCCTCAATAAGCAAGAGGGATATAAGAACGACCTTTTTAGGTAGATTAGCTCTCTGCAACTTATACCTCATAATCAGAAGCCGGTTGCGAATATGATGTTCCACCTTATCTCTACTCATAACTCATCCTTAAGCATTGCTGCCTCTTTATGAAAAAATATCAGAGGCAAAGAGTTAATTTTTACAAATTAGTTTTGGTTGCTCTCCTTCTTCTCATTCGAAGGGCCGCAACACCCACAAGCCCGCTACCTAACAAAAGTAAGGTAGATGGCTCAGGCACAGGGGCTGCTTTTCCATCATAAACCGCCATAGCATAGCAAGTTTCAAATTGAGTCTTATCGCAAAGGGTCTGCTCACCATTGAAAAAACTAAAGTGCCATGCCTGAGCAGCATTATAGTCTGTCTCTGACCAGTAGTAGTCAAACTCTTGAGTTTGCAAATCTATAAAATAGCCTGAATTGTCTTTGGTAATCTTTTCAGCATAATATAGATGGGCCAACTCGCTTGTTTTAGCCATTTCTTCATCTGAACATGTTCCTGAGTTGAGACAATCCCATGCAGTATCAAAAGTTTTTGGAAGACGCCAGTCCGTCACACCGGCATAATCAAGGCCGGCAGCCCAATCCATGGCATCCTGCCAGTTCGTCGGACCCGTACCCGCATATTGCAGCCATGTGATACCCTGATCATCATCATATATCAGGCCCCCTCCAAGGTCGATGAGTGTTGCCCCGGCAGATATCGTCATCCCGAATACCATCATCAATGTAATAAAGAGTGTAGAAAACCTTTTCATTCTATTTACCTCCTCTCAGTGTTTTTCTTCTATAGATTGCCAATCCTGCAAGACCGGAACCTAAAAGAAGTATTGTCCCGGGTTCTGGCACAGGTGCGGCCGAACTATCAACACGGACAGCCAATGCATTGTAAGGTGAAGGACCGACTGAATACTGGTTACCAGTCAAGAAGTCGAAATACCATGCAAAGTAACTATCTTGAGGGTCAAAATCTGTCCAATAGCGACCCAAGCCTATGAAAAAGGGAAGCGGATCTCCCCCATTAGCTCCACCACTGTAACCCAACAACTCATTTCGAAAAGCAGAATACTGTTCAAAGCCGGGAAGCTCATAGTCTCCTTCTAATCGCCCAACAGCTTCGTTAGCTTGGTCCCAGATTCCCCTAAATGCGCCATCATCAAGCTGAGACCATATAAGTGTGGTATCGCCAAGTACTTGCGTGATGGTGCCGTCACTATTACCAATAAGCGTTGCTCCTGCTGTGGTTGTCAGACCAAAGACAATCATCAGCAAGATAAACAATAAAGACCTTTTCATGTTATTTCTCCCTCCTTACTGCTAAAGTTTCTATACTGCTCCAAAAATAAAGCAAAGTATGTGCCATTTTCACAAAAGCTGACAGATACCCAACCTAACTTATTGATCTATTTGATTAAAAAAGTTTTGATCCCCTCGCCAAACAACAATCTTTATTAGGGCATTTTTAAGCAACCGTAAAATATCGTGACAGGTTATGAGGCATAGAATTGTCTGCTATTCTATACTAAAAACATCTATGTTGCATTAAATCAATTAATTACAAAACAACAGAAAAATGGTGTGGCAAAAACAGACTGTAAAAAATCGTGACATATTATGATGCTATAATTGTCTGATGTTTTAGTAAAAACATCTATGTTGCATTAAATCAATTAATTAGATTATTTTGGATGACGATTTTGACTTTACTGCAAAAACTTCAAAAACAGGGTAGCCGCAACCTTTAGGTTGCGTAAGTGGTTGATTTATAGCAAACTTTTTCGCAGGCTGAAGCCTGCGGCTACCAATTTAGGGTTTTTTACAGTAAAGTCAATTTTTTAATTTGACAGAATATTTTTTGTTGTCTATAATAAAAAATAAGCTAGGGGTGTTGTTAAACTGAGAACCTTTTAAGGTAACCCTCTGAACCTGATCTGGGTAATTCCAGCGTAGGAAAGCGGTCTAACGATTAGAAATCTGATAAGATAGACCGTATTTCCACAGAGGGATATGGTCTTTTTTTTTAAGAGGAAACCCTCATGCCGATCAGTCGGCAGAGAGGGGGATGAAACTCTCTTTTATTTTCGATTTTCGATTTAAAGAAGGAGACGAAACTTTTCGGAGTGACAGCGCTTGTGCTGTCCTGATAGATTGTAGAAGAACGTAATGGATGAACAAATCGTCAATCGAAAATAAATTTATGGGTGGCATGGACAAACTTGTTTGTCCATGAGGGTATTTTCATTAGGAACAAAGAAGGAGGTAAGCAAGCAATGTCAGAAAAAAAGATATTCGCAGAGGTTGGAGAGAAGGAGGTCACAAGGGCAATAGTCGATGGATTTTCAAAGAGGTTCAGTGAATATGTGGAGAGTGATGTGATAATTGTTGGCGGTGGACCAAGCGGGCTTATGGCAGGAAAGGAACTCGCTGAAAAAGGGATAAAAGTCCTTATAATCGAACGGAACAACTATCTTGGTGGTGGCTTCTGGATAGGCGGATATCTTATGAATAAGATTACCGTGAGGAGTCCGGGAGAAAAGGTACTGGATGAGCTCAAAGTACCATACGAGGAGGTTTCAGAGGGACTATTCATGGCTGACGGCCCCCATGCCTGCTCCAAGCTGATCAGCGCTGCATGTGATGCAGGTGTTATGATCATAAATATGACAAAGTTTGATGACATAGTTTTGAGGGAGGGGAACAAGGTGGCAGGGGTAGTGATAAACTGGACACCGGTAGCTGCCCTGCCAAGGGAAATAACCTGTGTTGATCCTGTAGCCATGGAATCAAAGATGGTAGTGGATGCAACAGGGCATGATGCCTGTGTGGTATCAAGTTTGGAGGAAAGGGGGCTTATCAAGACAAAGGGATTTGGTGCCATGTGGGTGGAGAGGTCTGAAGATCTGGTAGTTGAATACACAGGAGAGGCACATCCGGGCCTGGTGGTCATGGGGATGTCCGTAGCTACTCTCTATGGTCTGCCAAGGATGGGACCCACCTTTGGTGCCATGCTCCTCTCCGGAAAAAAGGGGGCAGGGGTTATACAAGATAAGCTTCATGAATATAAGTAAGATACCGTCTTTTGTTCATATATATGGCAAAGGATCTGTAAAAAATCTGAATTTAGATATCCTTGCATCGAATATAAGAGACAGACTACCTGGAACAGGTATTGATATCAGAGAGGATATCTTTTCATACCTCCTTTCTTTCACCCATGAAGAGGAGAAAAGGAGAGAGATAGTAGATTCTCTGGCAAGCAGGCTGGCAGGTATCAGGGTGCTCGATCCTGCAAAAAAGGGATTAAACCCGGACCCCATATATGGGGAGATAGATTATGAGAGAAGAAAGATACTCAATCACTCATCAAGTTCTATAGGGGTCTTTTACGATGGATTCGAGCTGGAGAGAATACTTTATTCCATAATCCCCGGGGAGGAACAGAATCTAAACCATCTTCATATGATCTTTACCAATCAGCTCTTTGCCACATGGGATGAGGATGACCAGAGGTATCATACAAGGGTGGCTATATATGGATATCCATCTGTCATATCTATTACAGGTATAGTGGAGGCGCCGGCAAAGCCAAAAGAATACTATCTTGCCAAACAGTTTTATGGCAGGGATCAACTATCATTAACCAGGATCAAGAAGGGGATTAGAGGGAGATTCATAGAATACAATGATGAGCGTATGACCGGGGTCATGAAGGGATATATGATGCAGTCTATATTTTATCACCTCAAAGGGTCTCCTTTTTGCGGTGATAGCTCATGCAGGTTATTTAATGCCCACTGGCAGGAAGAGGTAATAAAGGCCCAGCTTGGCGGGGAATATGAATATTGTGAAGCCCACAGAAGAATATTTGAAGAGATTAAATCAAAGTAATATTTCAAATACTATAGCCACAGAGTTCACAGAGGTCACAGAGGTCACAGAGAAAAATATAAAGTAACCTCTGTGTTCTCTGTGAACTCTGTGGCAAAAGATTAAGGTGAGGGAGCAATGAATACCCAGTTAAAAGATGCAAAATCCGGTAATATCACAGAGGCGATGAGAAAGATAGCTGTTTCTGAGGGGGTAACACCTGAGTTTGTAAGAGATGGTGTGGCAAAAGGTAATATTGTTATAACCCTTAATAACAGGCGTAGAGATATAAAACCTATTGGCATAGGAAAGGGATTGAGTACAAAGATCAATGCCAATATAGGTACCTCAGGGGATGATGCTGATATAGATAAGGAGTTAGAAAAGCTGGATGTGGCGGTCAGGGCAGGGGCTGATACTGTCATGGATCTTAGTACCGGTGGAGACATTGACAGGATCAAAAAGATTATTATAGAGAGGTCTCCTGTCCCTATAGGAACCGTTCCTATATATCAGACTGCGTGCGAGAATCTCAAGAAGGGTGGGGCTATCCCGGATATCTCTGAGGATGATATATTCAATGTAATAGAGCGACACGGGGAGGATGGTGTTGATTTCATAACTGTTCACTGTGGTGTTACCCTGGAGACATTTGGTAGAATGGAAAGGGAAGGGAGAATACTAAATGTTGTAAGTCGCGGTGGTTCCCTCCTTATTAAGTGGATGAGGTATAGAAAAGAGGAAAATCCCCTGTATGCCCATTATGACAGGTTGCTGGAGATTGCCAGGGAGTATGATATGACACTCAGCCTTGGGGATGGTTTTCGTCCGGGGTGCCTTGCAGATGCTACAGACAGGGGCCAGGTACAGGAGACAATACTCCTGGGCGAACTGGCAGACAGGGCAAGGAAAGCAGATGTGCAGGTGATGATTGAGGGGCCGGGTCATATGCCTATCAATCAGATAGAGGCCAATATACTCCTTCAGAAGAGGTTATGTCATGATGCGCCATTCTATGTACTCGGTCCGCTGGTGACCGATATTGCCCCGGGGTATGACCATATTACATCGGCAATAGGCGGGGCAATTGCAGCCTCTGCCGGTGCAGATTTTCTCTGCTATGTAACCCCATCCGAACACCTGAGGCTTCCCACTGTAGAGGATGTTAAGGAAGGTGTTATTGCCTCAAAGATTGCTGCTCATGCTGCTGACATTGCAAAGGGTGTAAAGGGGGCAATCGACAGAGACATCAGGATGGCCAGGATGAGGAGAGATCTGAACTGGGAGGAGCAGATAAACCTATCACTTGATCCGGAAAAGGCAAAGAGAATGAGAAAAGAGAGCCCGCCATCCGAAGATGATGTCTGTACAATGTGTGCCTCCTTATGCGCCATAAAGGTCGGACAGGGAAAATAAAATATCAAATATCAAAATAAACAACTAAAAAGAAGTTCATTAAACGTATAAAATACTTGATTTTTAACTACCTTTTGCTATACTACTCTTTATGGTTTTGAAAAAGAAACAGATTAAATTCCTTGTGGGATCAGCGGTTATAGTCCTTGCTATTGCATATCTAATTGTCACAGGTATAAGCAAGACATCAGTATATTATATGACTGTTAGTGAACTGTTAGCCAAAGGTGAATCTATATATGGAGAGGGAGTGAGGGTATCTGGTAAAGTTGTGAATGGTTCTATCGAGCGTAATCCGGCCTCCTCCAGGGTAGATTTTAAGATCACGGATGATTATAAGGATATAAAGGTACGTTATGTAGGTATTGTTCCGGATCTGTTCAGAGATGGAAGGGAGGTCATTGTAGAGGGGAAGATTGATCCCGGCGGTCTGTTTGAGGCCGCTACATTGCTAACCAGTTGTCCTTCTAAGTATGAACCGGAAGTCAAAAATTAATTTTGATATTTTAAGATGCAGGAAGTCCCTTAAAATTTACAGTGGATAATAATAGATGATAGAGATCGGTGAATTTTCCATCTTCATAGCATTTGCAGTATCCATATATGCTGTCATAGTATCTATTATGGGTACAAGAAGAAAGAGAAGAGAGCTCCTCGCCAGTGCAGAAAACGCCGCATATATTGTCAGCGCACTGGTAACAGTAGCCTCCGGTGCCCTCATGTATGCCTTTGTCACACGCGATTTCAGCATCGAGTATGTATATGCTTATTCCAGCCGTGATTTACCCATGTTTTACACTATATCTGCCTTCTGGGGAGGGCAGAAGGGCTCACTTCTCCTCTGGGAATTACTTTTATCTATATTCGGCTCTATAGTCCTCTTACAAAACCGCCATAAGAACAGAAAATTAATACCGTATGTGATTTTTACGCTAATGGTTATTAATACCTTTTTTATAGGCCTTATGATCTTCTCCAGCAATCCCTTTGAAAGACTCCCTTCTATACCGGGTGACGGACGAGGGCTTAACCCCCTTCTTCAAAATCCGGGAATGATATTCCATCCACCTTTACTCTACTTAGGTTATGTAGGGTTTACTATACCCTTTGCCTTTGCCATAGGTTCACTTATGTGTAAGGAGTTAAGTGATACATGGATAAAGACCACAAGGGGATGGACGATTTCTTCATGGTTTTTTCTAAGCCTGGGGAATCTCTCCGGGGCGTGGTGGGCATACAGGGTATTGGGGTGGGGTGGATACTGGGCATGGGACCCTGTTGAGAATGCCTCCTTTATGCCATGGCTGGTCGGCACAGCCTATCTTCACTCTGTCATGATACAGGAAAAAAAGGATATGCTGAAGGTCTGGAATATGTTCCTCATTGTTCTTACATTTATCCTGACGATATTCGGGACATTCATCACACGTAGCGGACTAATACAGTCAGTCCATGCATTTGATGAGACAACGCTCGGATATTACTTTCTAGGGTTTCTATGTATAACGATTCTCTTTTCAGCCGTTCTCATCCTGGATAGACTTCCCATGTTGAAGAGCAAGAACGAACTCGATTCCTTTATCTCGAGGGAAAGCAGCTTTCTATTCAATAATCTAATCCTTGTAGGGATAGCATTCGCTACATTCTGGGGGACAATCCTCCCTGTAATATCAGAGGCAGTACGAGGGGTGAAGATAACCGTTAGCGCACCATTTTATAATAAGGTAAATCTCCCATTCGGCCTGCTGCTCCTGTTTCTTACCGGTATCTGCCCCTTAATCGCATGGAGAAAGGCATCTTTAAAGAACCTGAGGAAAAACTTTCTAAAACCCTTTATAATATCCATTCTTGGGGGCGTAATACTCTTGCTTCTACCTTCCACCTTTTACCTTTCACCTCTCACTTTTCCTTTTCACCTTTCATCTTTCACCTTTCGCCTTCCAAATATGGCATGGATATCCTTTACCCTCTCTATATTTGTGATAACAACCATCATCTCAGAGTTTTATAAAGGGACAATGGTACGGAAGGAAATGACAGGGGAGAATAGATTTAAGTCATTATTTATGCTTATCAGTAGAAATAAAAGAAGGTATGGCGGGTATATCATACATACTGGTGTGGTCCTTATGTTTATTGGCATTACCGGTTCCTACTTTACCACTGAGGTTGAGAAGACATTAAAGATTGGTGAATCAATATCCATCATGGATTATAGACTCACCTATGATGATATAAAAGAGAACACCCCCAATCCGAGTAAACACGAACTAATAGCTACTCTCTCGGTGGAGAAGAACGGTAAGAAGATATGGACAGCCAGACCCGAGAAGGAATTATTTGTTAATTGGGAGGAACAGCCTTCAACGATAGTAGATATACGTTCGAGCTTAAAGGAAGACCTGTATGTAATATTGGGAGGATTTCAGGAGGACTCGACAGCCTTTTTTAAGGTTATAGTTAACCCGCTTGTAAAATGGCTCTGGATAGGAGGGATTATTATATCTGTTGGCACTCTCATCGTTATGTGGCCGGACAGGAAGGTTTCATAGATCAGGTGGATAGTCTACAGGTATTTAGCTGAATAGTGAGGAAGAAATATGCGAGATCATACAAATTTGCCGGCTGTGAGTTAAAACTTGTAGAGTCTGAAAAGGTGTT
>QIDP01000042.1 GCA_003229375.1 Nitrospirota bacterium | reverse complement strand
TTAACTCTATAGCGATGGAGAAGGAGTTGAGATTTGCTATCAGAGAAGGTGGCAGGACTGTTGGGGCAGGGGTAATAAGTGAGGTTATAGAGTAATGACAGATCAGAAAATCAGGATACGATTGAAGGCCTATGATCATAGGATATTAGATCAATCCGTTAGTGAAATAATTGATACTGCAAGGAGGACAGGGGCAAGAGTAGCCGGACCTATTCCATTGCCTACTGTTAAGAATAAGTGGACTGTTTTAAGATCACCTCATGTGGATAAGAAATCTCGTGAACAGTTTGAGATCAGGACTCATAAAAGGATATTAGATATAATTGATCCGACTTCTCAGACAGTAGATGCACTTATGAAGTTGGATTTATCAGCAGGGGTTGATATAGAGATAAAACTTTAAATATCAAATATCAAAATATACATTTTAAAAGTAAATTATAGATTTGAGGGTGACCTCTGAAGGTTGGGTAGACAGTATGATAACAGGATTGTTAGGAAAAAAGATAGGGATGACACAGATTTTTTCTGAAGATGGAACTCTAATTCCAGTTACTGTGATAGAAGCCGGTCCATGTACGGTTGTACAAAAAAAGACAAGAGAAAATGATGGTTATAATGCAGTTCAATTAGGTTTTGTTGAGACGAAAAAAAAGGTGAAAAGGCCTATAAAAGGGTATTTTGATAAGGCCGGGGTGAAACCCACAAAATTCCTGAAAGAGATTCGTTGCGATGATATAGAGGATTTAGAGATTGGACAGGTAATAGATGTCGATATATTTAATCCCGGAGATATTGTGAATATTGCAGGAAGATCAAAAGGAAAGGGTTTTGCCGGGGTAATAAAGAGGCATGGTTTTTCTGGTGCACCTGCATCACGTGGTAGCCATGAGTGTTTCAGGCACGGAGGCTCTATAGGTATGCACTCTTATCCTGCGAGGGTATTTAAAGGGAAGAAGATGTCGGGAAGAATGGGAGATGAGAGGGTAACAGTATGGAACCTCGAGATAGTTAGGATAGTAAAGGAAAAGAATATCTTATTGGTGAAAGGTGCAACTCCAGGAACCAAAGGAAGGTTATTAATAATAGGAAAGAAGACTATTTAAGAGGATATTAATGTGCTGTCGTTAGATATAATAGATATAAATAGGAATGTAGTAGGTAAAACCGAACTAAAAGAGGAGATATTTGATGTCAAGGTAAAAGAGCATCTTATCCATCAGGTTGTAGTAATGCAGATGACAAATAGACGTCAGGGGACATCTTCTACAAAGAATCGAGCGATGGTTAGGGGAGGGGGTATAAAGCCGTGGAGGCAGAAGGGCACAGGTAGAGCAAGAGCAGGATCTATCAGGTCTCCTCTGTGGAGGGGCGGGGGTATTATCTTTGGCCCGACTCCTAAGTCCTATAATTATAAGCTCCCTAAAAAGGTGAGACGTTCTGCCTTAAAATCGGCCTTAACACAAAAGGTCAAGGAAGGTGGTTTTCTGATAGTGGATAAGATTGAACTTGAGGAACCCAGGACAAAGGAGATGATTTCCATCTTGAGAAATCTTAAGGTCAAGGGAAGGGTTCTGTTTATTTTATCAGAAGAGAATAGTAATATAGAGTTATCAGTCAGAAATATACCATATGTTAATGTATTAAAATTTGCCGGTCTTAACGTGTATGATCTTATTCTCTGTAATACGGTGATCTGCACAGAAGCGACCCTGCGAGGCATAGAAGAGGTACTTTCTATATGAAAGATATATATAGTATAATTAAGCGACCTCTCGTTACCGAGAAGAGTACAGGTTTGATCGCTACAGATAATAAGGTTACCTTCAAAGTAGCTATTAATGCCAATAAAGATGAGGTTAAAAAGGCTGTAGAGATGATATTTAATGTCACTGTTTTGAGGGTAAATACATTAAGGATGAAGGGGAAGGAAAAGAGATTGGGACGGAATATTGGCAGAAGACCTGATTGGAAAAAGGCTATGGTTACCCTGAAGGAGGGGGATAGGATAGAGATATTTGAAGGGGTGTAAATTTTTCATTTTGCATTGAAGTTTAGCTATCATAAGATATAGCTGATGTGTTATAATTATGGAGATTAAATGGAATGGTATCAATAAGGAAGCATAAACCTACTTCTCCAGGACGTAGGTTTCAGATGGTTTCTACTTTTGAGGATATTACTAAGAAAGAGCCGGAGAAGACTCTTTTGATGCCTGTGAAGAAGAAAGGCGGAAGAAATAATCATGGTAGGATTACTATCTGGCATAGAGGTGGTGGACATAAAAGGAGATACCGGATTATAGACTTTAAAAGGGATAAGGATGATATCCCTGCTAAGGTAGCATCTATAGAGTATGATCCGAACAGGTCTGCCAGAATTGCGCTCTTAAACTATGCTGATGGTGAAAAGAGGTATGTAATTGCACCGGTAGGTTTGAGAATAGGGGATGCTCTTCTTTCCGGACCAAATGCTGATATTAAACCAGGCAATGCACTCCCTTTGAAAGATATCCCTTTGGGAATGACGATTCATAATATAGAGATAAAAAAAGGAAAGGGTGCTCAATTAGTCAGAAGTGCTGGTTCGTCTGCACAGTTGATGGCAAAGGAGGGAAACTATGTCCATGTAAAATTGACCTCCGGTGAAGTGCGATTGATTCCGGCAGAATGTAAGGCAACGATTGGTCAGGTAGGTAATCCTGAACATGAAATTATATCAAGAGGTAAAGCAGGTAAATCAAGGTGGTTAGGCCGTAGACCTATAGTAAGAGGTGTGGCTATGAATCCGGTAGACCATCCACATGGTGGTGGTGAGGGTAAAAGTTCGGGGGGAAGACATCCTGTTACTCCATGGGGGAAGCCTACCAAGGGACATAAGACACGTAAAAAGAAAATATCGGATAGACTTATTGTTAAGCGTAGACAGCACAAAAAGAGATAGGGATTAATAAATATGGCACGTTCTATTAAAAAAGGTTCTTATGTAGACTCACATCTGTTAAAGAAGGCTGAAAAGATGAGGAGTAGTATAGAGAAGAAGATAATAAAGACATGGTCTAGAAGGTCTACCATAATACCAGAATTTGTTGGATATACCTTTGCTGTGCATAATGGAAAAAAATTTATACCTGTATATGTTTCAGAGAATATGGTCGGGCATAAATTTGGGGAGTTTTCCCCAACAAGGATTTTTAAGACACACGGTGGACGTACAAAAAGGGTTACTGGAGTACATTAAAAAATAGTGCCTAAAGTGTCTAAAGTGAGCTAAAGTTAATGAAATAAATCTTTGGGTGGCACGGACAAACAAGTTTGTCCGTGGGTTAGGATGAAAGGGTATTTTCAGGTAAAAGATGGAAGTAAAGGCTGTTCTTAGATATATACGTACTTCTCCGAGAAAGGCAAGATTGGTGGCTGATCTTATACGGGGGAAGAATGCAAGTGATGCACTTAATATCCTTGCATTTACGCAGAAGGCATCCGCAAGGATATTAGAGAAGCTTTTGAAATCTGCTATTGCCAATGCCGAAGATGCAAAAGAGGTTAAGGATGTAGATTCCCTTACCATAAGTCAGATAAGGGTAGATGAAGGACCTGTATCGAAGAGGCATATGCCAAGGGCAAGGGGACGTGCTACACCGATAAAAAAGAGGACCAGTCATATTACTATTGTGCTGAAATAAAGCTGAAAGGTAGAAGATTGGAAGTTTACCAGAAGCTTTGTGAACTTCACCTGAAAATCTGGATTTTTAGGTGAAAAGGGAGGAAGAAGAATTGGGACAAAAGGTCCATCCGCTGGGATTCAGATTGGGGATAAACAAGGCATGGCATTCTAATTGGTATGCCACGAAAGAGTATACTGATCTTTTGCATGAGGATATCCTTATTCGTAGATATATTAAGAAGAGATTGTCTCATGCCGGGATCTCTAAGGTTGAGATAGAGAGATCATCCAAACGTGCGAAAATCAATATCTATACTGCCCGTCCCGGGATAATTATTGGTAAAAGGGGACTTGAGGTAGACAGATTAAAAGTGGACTTGCAGAAGATGATAGGAAATAAGCAGATATCCCTGAATATAAAAGAGGTAAGAAGGGCAGAGATAGATGCACAGTTGGTAGCAGAGAATATAGCCCTCCAACTGGAGAGGAGGGTGGCATTTAGAAGGGCTATGAAGAAGAGTGTTGCTTCCTCTTTGCGATTTGGGGCCAAAGGTATAAAGGTTTCATGTTCCGGGAGACTGGGAGGGGCAGAAATAGCACGGACAGAATGGTATCGTGAAGGCAGGGTTCCCCTTCATACCTTGAGAGCTGATATTGATTATGGGGTTGCAATATCAAAGACAACTTACGGGATTGTCGGGGTGAAGGTATGGATATTTCATGGAGAGATATTATCTCGTAAGGAGATAGCGGGACAGAATACACAGGTTGAGGTCAAATCACCTGAGATTGGTTTACAGACCTAATACAGACAATGAGGTAGGCAATAAACAGAAGCTGTATATTTTTTGTTACTGTTACACGGAAACTATAGTAAACGACTTTAATTTGTTGACATTTAGGTTACGTAATTTCGCAGGCTAAAGCCCGCGGCTACCAAAATTTAATCAACTTATTTATTAGGTTTACTATATTAGGAGAAGAATAAGAATGTTGATGCCGAAGAAGGTAAAATATCGCAAAAGACAGAAGGGCAGGATGAAGGGAATGAGTTTTAGAGGGTCTGTCCTAAATTTCGGCACATACGGATTACAGGCATTAGAACCTGGCTGGATAACAGACCGCCAAATAGAGGCAGCCAGGATTGCAATGACAAGGTTTATTAAACGTGGTGGGAAGATATGGCTCAGGATATTTCCCGATAAACCTATTACCAGGAAGCCTGCAGAGACAAGGATGGGCAAGGGCAAGGGAACACCTGAACAGTGGGTAGCAGTTGTTAGACCCGGCAGGATTTTATATGAAATGGAAGGGGTAACAGAGAGTATAGCAAAAGAGGCAATGCGACTGGCCTCTCATAAGCTTCCAATTCCCACAAGGTTTTTGAGTAAAGCTTGATTTAGTATTTAGGTGTTATATGGGTGAGTCCAAATAATATAATGTCTTAAAGACTAAATACTATTCACTATGTAAAGGGTAAGATTAATGAAGGTAGAGGAATTTAGAAAATTATCTATTGATGAGTTAAAGAAGAAAGAGAAGGATTTAAAGAGTGAACTGTTTAATTTGAGATTTCAGATAGCTACAGGAAAGATAGAAAATCCTGTAAGGATGAGATTTGTTAGACATGATATTGCACGGGTGAAGACGATATTGAAGGAGATAGGTTAAGTGGAAGAGAGAAAGGGAAAAAAGATACTAATGGGAGAGGTTGTTAGCGATAGGATGAATAAGACGCTTGTAGTAAGAGTGGATAGGGTCTTTCAGCATTCTATATTTAAGAAGGTGATTAGGCGTTCAAATAGGATTAAAGTTCACGACGAGAAGAATGAAGGTAGAATAGGCGACAAGATAAAGGTGGTGGAAACAAGACCGCTCAGCAAAGAAAAAAGGTGGAGACTTTTGGAGATGGTTGATAGGGCAAAATGAAGTAAGTAGTAGGCACTAAGGAGTAGGCAGCGATGCGGAAATTTGTGTTATCATATTTTTGTGCTGTTGATAAACGCATTCAACTTTGGACCAAGTTTTTCAATTACTATTTGGTATTTTGATTTTTATCTAATTTCTAATTTCCAATTTCAGTGTTCTGCGAACGCTTACAAATTTTTTGATAGCGTAACAATTAGGTAGAAGGTAACAATGATTCAGTTAAGAACGATTTTAGGTGTTGCAGATAATTCAGGCGCCAAGAAGGCTCAATGCATAAAGGTATTGGGTGGCAGCGGCAGACGATATGCCAGGGTAGGCGATATTATAGTTGTTAGCATAAAGGAGGCTGCGCCGAATAGTTCTGTACGTAAGGGTGATGTTAAGAAGGCAGTTGTGGTCAGAACCGCAAAGGAATTGGGACGCCTAAATGGAACTTATATAAAGTTTGATGATAATGCCGCTGTTTTGATAGACGATCAAAAGGAACCGCTCGGCACAAGGATTTTTGGTCCTGTTGCAAGAGAGCTTAGGGGAAAGCAGTTCATGAAGATTATATCACTCGCTCCAGAGGTGCTTTAATTGATTTTCGATTTTCGATTTAAAGAAGGGAACTAATCGAAAATTAATTTATGGGTGGCATGGACAAACTTATTTGTCCGTGGGGGTATTTTCAGGTGAAAAAGGAGAATAACAGAGTTGGCAACCGTTAAGCTAAAGATTAAAAAGGATGATATTGTAAAGGTCATCGCAGGAAGAGAGAAGGGTAAAAAGGGTAAGGTACTCCGTGTATTCCCCCCTGATAATAGGTTAATGGTAGAAAAGATCAATATGATTAAGAGGCATATGCGTCCTAGTTCTCAGACCCGACAAGGGGGGATTGTAGAAAGGGAAGCGCCATTTAATATTTCCAATGTGATGATAATATGCAGTAAGTGTGATGAAGCTGTCAGGGTCTCACACAGAAGACTCGATGATGGAAAGAAGGTAAGGGTTTGTAAAAAGTGTGGCGAGGTTCTGGATAGGACTTAGGGATCACTACAAAATATCAAAATATACATTTTAAAAGTAAATTGATATGCAGACATATCTTTAATAAACTGTTAATATCTGCTACAGATAATGAAGAATTTACTTTTTGTTTTGTTTAATTTTGATATTTGATATTTTTAGGTGGATATTTCATGGCACAGCTTAAGGAATTATATAAAGAGAAAGTAGTCCCTCAACTTAAGAAGGAGTTTGGTTTCCAGAATGTAATGGAGATTCCAAGGTTAGAGAAGATTGTTTTAAACATTGGTCTGGGGGAGGCAATTCAAAATATAAAGGTTATTGATTCAGCAGTTAATGATTTGTCAATAATTGCCGGACAAAAAGTGAAGATTACAAGGGCAAAGAAGGCAATAGCTAATTTCAAGCTGAGAGCAGGTGTGCCTATTGGTTGTATGGTGACCTTAAGGAGGGCAAGGATGTATGAATTCTTTGACCGTCTGGTTAATGTAGCCCTTCCTAGAGTTAGGGATTTTAAGGGGGTTTCTGAGAAGGGATTTGATGGTAAAGGTAATTATAATTTGGGGATAAAAGAGCAGTTGATATTTCCAGAGATTAATTATGACAAAATTGATAAGGTTAGGGGATTAAATATTACGATAGTTACCTCTGCAAGGAGAGATGCAGAAGGGAGGGCATTGTTAAAATTTTTAGGGATGCCTTTTAGGAATAAGTAGTGCAATAATAAGTAGTGCCTAAAGTGCCTAATAGTGAACTAAAGTTATTGATTTTTTTTATTATCTATCACTTTAGATCACTTTAGATCACTTTAGATCACTTTAGATCACTTTAGGAGGGTATGAGTGGCAAAAAAATCTTTGATTGCAAAGGCGATGATGAAACCTAAGTTCGAGGTAAGGGGATATAACAGGTGTAGGATCTGTGGTCGACCAAGAGGTTTTTTGCGGAAATTCGGGATGTGCAGGATTTGTTTTCGGACTCTTGCCTTAATGGGAGAAATCCCTGGAGTAATAAAATCAAGTTGGTAAAGTGGGGAGAAAAAAGAATATGTCAATGACAGATCTGATTGCTGATATGTTGACGAGGATTAGGAATGCAATAATGGTAGGGCATGAAAAGGTTGATGTCCTGTCTTGCAAGGTAAATAACGAGATTGTTCTGATCTTAAAAGATGAGGGGTATATAGTAAATTTTAAGACAACAATAAAAGATAACAGACAAGGGATATTACAGATTTATTTGAAGTATGACGAAGATGGAAAGACAAATGTTATTCAGGGTTTAAAGCGTATTAGTAAGCCCGGGATGCGGGTCTATGTCAATAAGGAGAATATTCCAAGGGTCTTAAACGGGCTTGGGACAGCAATATTATCTACGAATAAAGGTGTCTTGACCGATAAAAATTCCAGAAGATTAGGCGTTGGTGGAGAAGTGTTGTGTTATGTTTGGTAGAGAAGGTGATGGTAATTTGGCTTAGAGGCTCGTCAAAAATAAAAATGACATTATAAAGGAGACAAGAGATAGATGTCAAGGATTGGTAGGTTACCTATAGTAATACCCGATGGTGTTGAAGTTAAGATAGATAATAATAAGCGTATTATTGAGGTAAAGGGTCCTATGGGGAGTCTGAATCGGACTATGCATTCTAAAATCTCGGCAGATATTGCGGAGGGGAAGATCATTGTGAAGAGATCCTCTGACTCCAAAGAGGATAAATCATTGCATGGGCTAACAAGGAGTCTTATCAATAATATGGTTGTTGGGGTTACAGAGGGTTTCAAAAAGGGGTTGATTATAGAGGGGGTAGGATATGGGGCAATGCTGAAAGATAAGACCTTGACATTGCAACTGGGCTACTCTCATTCTATTGTTTATACTGCGCCTGAGCTTATAGATTTTGAAGTTAAGCAAAAAAATGAGATAATTGTTAAAGGGATAAAAAAAGAACAAGTTGGACAGGTAGCGGCAGAGATTCGGAGTTATAAAAAGCCTGAACCCTATAAGGGGAAAGGGATAAGGTATGCAACTGAAAGGATAAGGAGAAAAGCAGGGAAGAGTGTTGTTGGTACAGGTGCTTAACAGTTTAGCTATAGAGTTCCATATAACAAACTACACTGCGTTATCTAGTCGAAATCCTCGATGACGTACTACTCAGTACGCCTTACTCGGATTTATCCTTCTAGCCTTGTGTAATTTATTATCTGAAAATCTATAGCTAAACTGTTACAGGAGGGATAGATTGGTGAAGGGGAATAGTGGAATTGTTCGACGTACATTCAGGAAAAAGAGGGTAAGAAAGAAGATCAGTGGAACACCTGAGAGACCTCGAGTGAGTGTATTCAGGAGTTTGAGGCATATTCATGCCCAAATAATAGATGATTTGAATGGAAAGACAGTAGTTGCGGCATCCACTCTTGATAAAGAATTAAAGGGAAGGATAAATAATGGAGGAAATGTTGAGGCTGCGAAACTCGTTGGAGCAATTCTCGCAGAGAGGGCCTTGAAAAGTAACATATCTAAGGTTATCTTTGATAGAAATGGATTTTTGTATCATGGTAGGGTTAAGGCATTAGCAATGGAGATGAGAGAGAAAGGGATTGAATTTTAAAAAAAGGAATTAAATTTGAAAAGAGATATTAAATTGTCAGATAATGGTCCCGAGAAGATGGGGTTCGGTGTTCCGGAACAGCACGTGGAATTATTTGATAAGGTAGTCTATATCAATAGAGTTGCCAAGGTTGTGAAGGGAGGCAGACGGTTTAGTTTCAGTGCATTAGTAGTAGTGGGTGATAAGGCCGGAAATATTGGGATAGGTATGGGTAAAGCAAACGAGGTTCCGGAGGCGATAAGAAAGGGTATTGAGAAGGCGAAGAAGCATATGGTTAATATATTTTTGGATGGGAATACTATTCCTCATGAGGTGTTGGGTCACTATGGTGCGGGAAAGGTGTTGTTAAAGCCGGCGCCAAGGGGTACAGGGGTTATTGCTGGCGGGCATGTCAGGGCAGTTGTTGAGGCCGTGGGAATTCGGGATATATTGACCAAGTCGATAGGGTCAAATAATCCTCATAATGTGGTTAAGGCTGCAATGGATGGATTGATGAAGTTGAGGAATGCTGAGAGGGTAGCGAGATTACGAGATAAAAACTTGGAGGAACTAATTTAAATTTTCGAATGTCGATTTTTGATTTAATTTTACCTTAGGAAATAATTTCTATATGAAACTTTATGAGTTAAAACCGTCAATAGGTGCAAGGAAGAAGAGCAAGAGGGTTGGAAGAGGTCCTGGTTCCGGACATGGCAAAACCTCTTGTAGGGGGCATAAAGGGCAGAAATCACGATCTGGTGGACAACGTCCACCCTGGTTTGAGGGTGGTCAGATGCCACTTCAGAGGAGACTCCCTAAGAGAGGTTTTACAAATATATTCAGAGAAAGATTTAATATAATTAATATTAAGGACTTAAATTATTTTGAGAAAGACACCCCTGTTACACCTGAATTGATGAAGGAGAGAGGTCTTATAAGGAGATCCGGTCGTGTTAAAATATTAGGAGAGGGTAAGCTATCGATACCATTGACTATTCAGGCAGATAGCTTTAGCAAATCGGCTGTAAAAAAGATCGAGGAGGCAGGAGGAAAGGCAATAAAAGAAGTGTCTAAAATGTCTAAAGTGAGCTAAAGTGCCTAAAGTTATTAAGTAACTGTGAACGGTTATGTTCAACTTAAACACGAAAGAGTGGAATTTCTAATAACTTTAGCTCACTTTAAGGCACTTATAAATTGTTTATTTTGATATTTGAGGGGAGTCCAGTTTTATGGTAGGTGGAGGTTTACAGAATCTATTTAAGATACCAGAGCTCAAGAAGCGTATCCTTTTTACTCTTGGACTGTTAGCAATTTACAGGATAGGCGCACATATCCCTACTCCGGGGATAGATGGTAAGGCTTTGGGTGAGATATTTGCAAGAACACAGGGGACCATCCTGGGCTTTTTCGATATGTTTTCCGGGGGGGCACTGAGTAGATTAACCATTTTTGCATTGGGTATTATGCCTTATATAAGTGCTTCTATCATATTGCAGTTGCTGACAATAGTTTGGCCATATCTGGATAAGCTGAAGAAAGAGGGTGAACAGGGACAGAGGAAGATAACCCAATATACAAGATACGGGACAGTGTTGTTAAGTATTATTCAAAGTGCGGGGATCAGCTTTGGACTAGAGGCTATGAGGAGTCCTGGAGGTGCTCCGATTGTACCATCGCCGGGGTGGCCGTTTCGTCTGATGACGATCCTTACACTCACTGCTGGAACTGCATTTATTATGTGGCTGGGTGAACAGATTACCGAGAGAGGGATAGGAAATGGTATATCTCTGATAATCTTTGCCGGTATCATTGTGGGGATACCTTCAGCAATCGGAGGCACCATGGATCTATTGATGCATAATGAAATTCAGCTCTTTGTGCTACTATTCTTATTGCTTCTGATGATAGCGGTGGTAGTGGCTATAGTCTTTACAGAAAGCGGGCAGCGAAGGATACCAATACATTATGCCAAGAGGGTAGTGGGCAGGAAGATGTACGGGGGGCAGAGTACGCATCTCCCTTTAAGGGTGAATACCTCTGGTGTTATTCCTCCTATATTTGCATCGTCTATAATTATGTTTCCCGCAACTATTGCGAGCTTTTCTCCTGAGTGGTTTCCTGAATGGCTGACCACTATTATGGACTTTATCAAGAATAACCTTAATCCAGGCACTATTCTATACAGTTTGATATTTATAGGGGCAATATTCTTTTTCTGTTATTTTTATACAGCAATTATCTTTAATCCTGTTGATGTGGCGGATAATATGAAGAAGTATGGCGGATATGTGCCCGGGATACGACCCGGTAGTATGACATCGGGATATATAGATAAAACCCTTTCAAGGATAACATTTGCCGGGGCTATTTATCTGTCAGTTATTTGTATTCTCCCGAGTTTTCTGATTAAATACCTTAATATCCCGTTCTATTTTGGTGGTACCAGCCTCTTGATCGTGGTAGGGGTGGCTATGGATACCATGCAGCAGGTTGAGTCACATCTTGTAATGAGACATTATGAGGGGTTTTTGAAAAGAGGTAAATTAAAAGGGAGACGAGGATGATTAGATGATAATCTTGAAGTCTCAGCAAGAGATAGAAAAGATGAGGATAAGTAATAGGATTGTTGTTGAGGCCTTAAGTAAGATAAAAGAAGAGATAGATGTAGGGATTACTACTGCAGAGTTAGACAGGATAGCTGAGAGTATCATTATCAAGAATGGTGCTGAGCCAGCTTTTAAGGGATACAGAGGATATCCAAATGCATTGTGTGCATCTGTAAATGAAGAGGTGGTACATAGCATACCCTCACAGAGGAGATTAAAGGAGGGTGATATAATAAGTCTTGATTTAGGTGTTTTTTATGAAGGATATTATGGAGATGCTGCAATAACATTAGGTGTAGGTAAAATAGATGGGAAGACCCAACGGCTTTTGGATGCTACGAGAGAGGCATTATATATAGGTATTGAAGAGGCTAAAGAGGGTAATTATCTCTATAGTATCTCCGGTGCGATTCAGACCTATATAGAAAGTTTGGGCTTCTCTGTAGTCAGGTCATTTGTAGGACATGGTTTAGGTACCTCTTTACATGAAGAACCGCAGATCCCTAATTTTGTCCCGCCTAATAGAGGCAAGGGACCGAAATTGAAGAAAGGGATGGTATTGGCGATAGAGCCGATGGTGAATATGGGATCGAGTGAGGTGTATGTCCTTGATGATAATTGGACGGTTGTTACAGCGGATAGAACTCTATCCTCTCATTTTGAGCACACTGTTGCTATAACAGATAATGGTGTGGAGATATTGAGTAAGATTTGAGGTTTTTATGCCAAAAGAAGAGGCTATTGAGGTAGAGGGTACAGTAACCGAGCCTTTGCCTAATGCAATGTTCAGGGTTGAACTGGAAAATGGGCATAAGGTGTTGGCTCATGTTTCAGGAAAGATGAGGATGCATTTTATAAGGATATTGGTGGGAGATAAGGTGAAGGTAGAGTTGTCTCCTTACGACCTGACACGGGGAAGGATTACTTATAGATATAAGTAGTTGAGGTGATATTATGAAGGTAAGGGCATCGGTTAAACCTATTTGCGAAAAGTGCATGGTAATCAGGAGAAAAGGTATTGTGAGAGTAATCTGTGTAAACCCGAAACATAAGCAGAGACAGGGGTAACACTTTAGCCGTTGTTTCTAACGGCTAAACTGTTAGAGGGAGGTTAGTTAATGGCAAGGATTGCGGGGGTAGATATTCCTAAAGATAAGAGGGTAGAGATTGCTTTAACCTATATTTATGGGATAGGGAGAAGCATATCGAACCGCATATTAAAGGAGGCCGGGATATCACCCGGTATAAGGGTTAAGGAACTTGATGAGAGTGAGCTTACCAAGATTAGGGCTGCACTGGAGAGAGATTATCGTGTTGAAGGTGATCTGAGAAGAGATGTCCTGATGAATATAAAGAGGTTGATGGATACAGGGAGTTACCGGGGCTTGAGACATAGACGTTCTTTACCTGTAAGAGGGCAGAGGACGAATACAAATGCCAGGACGAGAAAGGGACCGAAAAAGACTGTTGGAGCCAGGAGAAAGGAGGATTAGTGGAAAAAAAATCTAAAGGGGCAAAGGTTGCCAAAAAGAAGGGTAAGAGGGTCGCAGAAGAGGGGATCGCACATATCCAATCGACGTTCAATAATACTATTGTGACGATTACTGATGTATCAGGGAATGTTATTGCATGGTCAAGTGCTGGAGGACAGGGATTTAAGGGATCGAGGAAAAGTACCCCTTTTGCTGCTCAAAAGGCCGCAGAGGCTGCTGCGAAAAAGGCAATGGGGCAAGGTCTTAAGAAGATAGAGGTCTATGTCAAAGGACCGGGCGCGGGCAGGGAATCTGCGATTCGTTCATTACAGGCAGTAGGACTGGAGATAAATATGATAAAGGATGTTACCCCTATTCCTCATAATGGCTGTAGGCCTCCTAAAAGGAGGAGGGTGTAAGATGGCCAGATACAGAGATTCTGTTTGCAGATTATGTAGAAGAGAGAGCACCAAACTTTTCTTAAAAGGGGATAGGTGTGTCACAGATAAGTGTGCTGTGGAGAGGAGAAATTATGCGCCCGGACAACATGGTGTGCAGACCAGAAGAAAATTTTCTGAGTATGGAATGCAGTTAAGGGAGAAGCAGAAGGCTAAGAGGATCTATGGTGTTCTGGAAAAACAATTCAGAGGATATTTTAAAAAGGCTGAAATGAAGAAGGGAGTCACCGGTGAGAATCTCTTACAGCTTCTGGAGTACCGTTTAGATAATGTAGTTTATCGTTTAGGGTTTACCCTCTCCAGGGGTATGGCACGACAGCTTGTTAGGCATAGTCATTTTACTGTTAATGGGAAAAAGGTGAATATTCCATCATATTCTGTAAAGAGAGGTGATGTTATTGAGGTTACAAAGAGAGGTAAAGATATTGAAGCTATTAAGGAATCCCTAAAAAAGACAGTAAAGAAAGAGCCTCTCTCTTGGTTAGAAATTGATGAGGAAAAGATGAGAGGAGTTGTAACTTCGGTTCCTATGGTGGAGGATATTTCATTACCTATTCAGGAACAATTAATTGTTGAACTTTATTCAAAATAATTGTAATAGTTTGCCAGAGGTCACAGAGGAAAATAAAAAGTAAACTCTGTGGGTTATACTATGATTTAAAGATTAATGAGGAGGATTCATGAAGACCCCATGGGAAGGTTTTCAGAGACCAAAAAAATTAGAATGTGACAAAAAGACGTTAACTAATACCTATGGGAAATTTATTGCAGAACCCTTTGAGAGAGGTTTTGGCATTACTATAGGAAACTCTCTTAGACGTTTTCTTCTTTCATCGATTCAGGGAGCCGCTGTAACCGCGGTTAAATTCGACGGGATTTATCATGAATTTTCCACTATTTCCGGAGTAATTGAAGATGTTACTGATATTATTTTAAACATAAAAGGCCTGAAACTTAAATTACATGATAACGGCGTTCCAAATACTATCTTTCTTCATGCAGAAGGGAAAAAGGAGGTTAAAGCGAGCGATATTGAGGTAGGCAGCGGGGTAGAGATATTAAATCCTGATCACCACATCGCAACCCTTGACAAAGATGGAAAACTCGATATTGAGATGACTGTAAAATTGGGAAAGGGATATGTGCCTGCTGAGAGGAACAAGGAGGAGGATGTGTCCATACAGGTAATACCTATTGATGCGGTCTTTGCACCTATAAGTAAGGTGAATTTCTATGTAGAAAATACAAGGGTAGGGCGATCTACAGATTATGACCGATTGATTTTGGAGGTATGGACCAATGGAAGCATAATTCCTGACGATGCTGTTGCTCATGCTGCAAAGATATTAAAGGATCATCTTCAGATCTTTATAAACTTTGAAGAGGAGTCTGAGGTAAAGGCCCCGGAGGTAGATGAGAAAAAGGCTAAGAGTCTGGCTTACCTTCAAAAGGGTGTAGATGAATTGGAGCTTTCTGTTCGTTCAGCTAATTGTCTTAAAAATGCGGATATACATACCATTGTGGATCTAGTTCAGAAGACAGAAGCAGATATGTTGAAAACCAGGAATTTTGGCAGGAAGTCATTGGATGAGATAAAAGAGATATTAGAGGGGATGAACTTATCTCTAGGCATGAATCTTGATGATTTAGAACTTGAGAAGGTTGAAGAAGATGAAGAGTAAAAAAGGTTAAAAATTATGCGTCATTTAAAAAAAGGTAGAAAATTAGGGCGTGATTCAAGTCACAGAAAGGCGCTGTATAAGAATCTGGTAATATCTCTTCTGAAATATGAAAAGATAGAGACCACCCTGCCCAAGGCAAAGGAGTTGAGGGGGGTGACCGATAGCATGGTTACACTAGCCAAAAAAGGTGGTCTTAATGCAAAGCGGGAAGTACTAAGGTTGATAAGAGACAAGGAGGTATTTAAAAAACTTTTTGATGTCTTATCAACACGTTATGCTGACAGGAAGGGAGGATATACCAGGATCATACGGGCAGGGATTCGTTTGGGGGATGGGGCTCAGATGGCAGTAATAGAACTAGTGGATAGAGATGTTACTTTGGATCTTAAAAGAAAGAAAAAGAAACCTGAAGATACAAAGGGAAGTGGAAAGGAGTAGTTACAATTTTTCAATGAGTTCCATATGAATTGCATTTTTTTACATTTTTTTCTTGACATTTTCGGCCGGATGTCGTAATATACCTCTCGATATTC